>JAEUHE010000067.1 GCA_016793885.1 Verrucomicrobiales bacterium | reverse complement strand
CGCCCACAGTGGATAAGGACCGAACTGTCTCACGACGTTCTGAACCCAGCTCGCGTACCGCTTTAACCGGCGAACAGCCGGACCCTTGGGACCTTCTCCAGCCCCAGGATGCGATGAGCCGACATCGAGGTGCCAAACCGGTTCGTCGATATGAACTCTTGGAACCGATCAGCCTGTTATCCCTAGCGTACCTTTTGTCCGTTGAGCGATGGCAATTCCACATTCAACCATCGGATCATTTGGGCCTGCTTTCGCATCTGCTCGACTTGTTGGTCTCACAGTTAACCTGGCTTATACCCATACGCTCGACGTACGGTTGCCAACCGTACTGAACCAAGCTTCGCGCTCCTCCGTTACTCTTTGGGAGGAAACCGCCCCAGTCAAACTGACCCGCACGCACTGTCCCCCACCTGGCTAACAGGAATTGGGGTTAGAATCCTAATTATCTAAGAGTGGTGTTTCACATTGCGACTCAGACACAACCGAAGCCATGCCTTCAAAGTCTCCCACCTACGCTAAGCATAAATAACCAGAACCCACTACGAGCTTACAGTAAAGGTGCATAGGGTCTTTCCGTCCTACTGCGGGCAGGCGGCATCTTCACCGCCGTTACAATTTCGCCGAGATCCTCTCCGAGACAGTCGTTCAGTCGTTACACGATTCGTGCAGGTCGGAACTTACCCGACAAGGAATTTCGCTACCTTAGGACCGTTATAGTTACGGCCGACATTCACGGGGACTTAGGTTCGGAGCTTCGCCTTGCGGCTAACAACTTGCCTTGATCTTTCCGCATTGGTCACGTGTCACACCCTATACGTTGTCTTGACGACGTTGCAGAGTGCTGTGTTTTTGTTAAACAGTCGCTAAACGCAATTTACTGAGGCCTGCCGAAGCAGGCACCCCTTCTCCCGAAGTTACGGGGCTAATTTGCCGAGTTCCTTAGAGAGGTTTCTCTCGTGCGCCTTGGTCTACTCGACCCACCCACCTGTGTCGGTTTACGGTACGGGCGACTAGGGATAATCGTAGAGTCTTTTCTAGGCGAATCGTTTCAAAGTACGCATTGGCCGAAGCCGCAGCTCAGTCTATCAATGACCTAACTCTGTCCCTCTTCGCGTCCACTCTACGCAGCGCCCTAGCCGGTGCAGGAATGTTATACCTGCTGTGCATCGATTACACCTTACGGTCTCATCTTAGCTCCCGACTAACCCTGGGAGGACGAACCTGCCCCAGGAAACCTTAGGTTTACGGCGAACAGAATTCTCATCTGTTTTATCGCTACTCATGTCTGCATTCTCACTAATCGACGCTCCACCGTCCTTTTCAGTTCGGCTTCGGCGCATCGATTACGCTCTCCTACCACTGACCTGTGGCGAACCACTGGTCAATCCGCAGCTTCGGTATATCGTTTAATCGCCAATCATTTTCGGCGCAACATCGCTCGATGAGTCAGCTATTACGCACTGTTTAAATGGTGGCTGCCTCTAAGCCAACATCCTCACTGTCTAAGCAACGTTACATCCTTTCCACTTAACGACATTTAGGCACCTTAGCTGGCGGTCTGGGCTGTTGCCCTCTCGGCCATGAAGCTTATCCCCCACGGCCTGAATGCTGGAATAATGGGATCCTTGGAATTTGGAGTTTGATTGGTTTTGGCAGCCTGGTGGGGCCCCTAAGCCATTCAGTGCTCTACCTCCTAGGAGTACTTATCCAACGCTAGCCCTCAAGCTATTTCGGAGAGAACCAGCTATCACGGGGTTTGATTAGTCTTTCGCTCCTACTCTCAAGTCATCTCAGGATTTTTCAACATCCACGAGTTCGGTCCTTCACCCAGTGTTACCTAGGCTTCAACCTGCTCAAGAGTAGATCACCTCCGCTTCGGGTCTATTACCAGCGACTAGTCGCACTATTCGTACTCGCTTTCGCTGCGCCTGACTCTCAGAGAGAGTTAGGCAGGCCACTGATAATAACTCGCAGACTCATTATGCAAAAGGCAAGCAGTCACACCTTGCGGTGCTCCTACACATTGTAGGCATATGGTTTCAGATCTATTTGACTCCCTTAAAAAGGGTTCTTTTCACCTTTCCCTCACGGTACTTGTTCACTGTCGGTTGCCAGTTAGTATTTAGCCTTATCCAGTGGTCTGGACAGATTCATGCAGAGTTTCACGTGCACCGCATTACTTGGGATACTTCTAGGCCCCCTCAAACTTCGCTCACCCGACTATCACGGTCTTTGGTCGATTGTTCCAAATCGTTAAGCTCGCTCTTAGAGGTCCACGTTGAAGTCCCACAACCCCACGATGACAAGTCATCATGGTTTAGGCTGTTCCGCTTTCGCTCGCCACTACTTACGGAATCACTTCGTTTTCTTTTCCTGGGGTTACTGAGATGTTTCACTTCACCCCGTATCGCTTCTTTGGACTATGAATTCATCCAAAGATATCTGGTTTTAGACCAGATGGGTTGCCCCATTAGGAAATCTGCGGGTCAAAGCCTGCTCAACGGCTCACCGCAGCTTATCGCAATTTGCTACGTCCTTCATCGCCTACTGGCACCAAGGCATCCACCATAAGCCCTTAGTAGCTTGATCACGAGTTTCACATTGAAAAATCAATGTAAACCAGCGAACATTATATGCCCTGATTTTGTCTACGTGCAGTTTTCAAAGAACAAGTTTAAAAATTCTAAATGGTGGGCCTGACCGGATTTGAACCAGTGACCCTGCGCTTATCAAGCGCATGCTCTAACCAACTGAGCTACAGGCCCGGCCAAATTGACCGAAGTTTTGTGACTTCACAAATCGGTTACCTTTCGGTATCGCTCGGCTGTAGATGCAGTGGCTGGTGGAGCTGAGGAGAGTCGAACTCCTGACCTATAGCTTGCAAAGCTACCGCTCTACCAACTGAGCTACAGCCCCATGCCGGCAGTGAAGCGACAATCCGAGCTGCCACCAACACTTGTTTTAAAGGAACAAGATCCTTTGACCGTTGAATTGTGCGATAAGGTTTGAGCAGTAGTGACTCTTGCGAGTCAATCGACCGTAGTCAGCCGATTTCTCGGTGACATGGTTTTCTCCTTAGAAAGGAGGTGATCCAGCCGCAGGTTCCCCTACGGCTACCTTGTTACGACTTCATCCCAATCACCAACCATACCTTCGGCACCTTATGAGGGGCGACTTCGGGTACAATCGGCTTTCATGATGTGACGGGCGGTGTGTACAAGGCCTGGGAACGTATTCACGGCGCCGTAGCTGATGCGCCATTACTAGCGATTCCGGCTTCATGTCGTCGAGTTGCAGACGACAATCTGAACTGGGCCCAGTTTTGAGGATTTGCTCCACCTGACGGTCTTGCGTCCCTCTGTGCTGGGCATTGTAGTACGTGTGCAGCCCTGGCCGTAAGGGCCATACTGACTTGACGTCATCCCCACCTTCCTCCTCGTTGAAGCGAGGCAGTCTGTCCTGAGTGCTTCCTACCGAAGTAGGAGTGGCAACTGGACACAGGGGTTGCGCTCGTTGCGGGACTTAACCCAACATCTCACGACACGAGCTGACGACAGCCATGCAGCACCTGTGCAGGTTACACCTTGCGGCAATTTCCAGGCTTTCACCCGAATAATCCCTGCATGTCAAGGCCAGGTAAGGTTCTTCGCGTTGCATCGAATTAAGCCACATACTCCACCGCTTGTGCAGGCCCCCGTCAATTTCTTTGAGTTTTAATCTTGCGACCGTACTTCCCAGGCGGCACATTTATCGCGTTAGCTTCGCCACGAGCAGGGTCGATTCCGCTCACAGCAAATGTGCACCGTTTACAGCTAGGACTACCAGGGTATCTAATCCTGTTTGCTCCCCTAGCTTTCGTGCCTCAGTGTCAGGAGTTGTCCAGGGACTCGCCTTCGCCACTGGTGTTCCTCTTGATATCTACGCATTTCACTGCTACACCAAGAATTCCAGTCCCCCCTACAACCCTCTAGTGGGATAGTATTCAACGCAATTTCCGAGTTAAGCTCGGAGCTTTCACGTCAAACTTACCCTACCACCTACGCACCCTTTACGCCCAGTGAATCCGAACAACGCTTGGGACCTCTGTATTACCGCGGCTGCTGGCACAGAGTTAGCCGTCCCTTCCTCTTTCGCTACTATCAGCTTTCGGTCTATTAAACCGAAAGGTTTGTTCGCAAATGACAGGGGTTTACGGGCCGAAGCCATTCATCCCCCACGCGGCGTCGCTCCTTCAGGGTTTCCCCCATTGAGAAAAATTCTCGACTGCTGCCACCCGTAGGTGTCTGGACCGTGTCTCAGTTCCAGTGAGGCTGGTCGTCCTCTCAGACCAGCTACCCGTCTTAGCCTTGGTGAGCCGTTACCTCACCAACTAGCTGATAGGCCGCGGGCTTATCATGAAGCGTCAGGCCTTACGGTCCCCAACTTTAGCCTTGTTAGGCCACATTCGGTATTAGCTCGCCTTTCAGCGAGTTATCCCCAACTTCACGGCAAATTACCCACGTGTTACGCACCCTTTCGCCACTCCGACTACAGAATATTGCTACCCTATAATCAGCGTTCGACTTGCATGTCTTATCCACGCCGCCAGCGTTCGTTCTGAGCCAGAATCAAACTCTCCGTTATTAAAGAGTTGAATCTTTATAAATGTCGTTGTTACCAACGACTGCTAATTTTGTCGCACTTGATTTAATTACTTTCGTAATCACTCAAGGGGCTCTAACTTATCGCACAATTCAACTGTCAAAGAACCGTAAAAATCTTACTCTGGATCTGTTTTGCTAATGCAGGTCATCAGTTTCTTAACTGCGCCGCGCAATCCAGGGGACAAAAATTCTCAGTGCCGTCATTTTTGCCACGGCAGCTGAGTCTCTATTTGCCACCCCGATTCGTCAAACACTTTTTTGTTTTATCCGAATCGGTCTTTGTTTCGCTTCGCTTTCGGCTTTCGCTTTCGTGCGTCGCATCAACGAGGCCAGACAATACGGGGATCCCAAATCTTCGCAAGGGTTATTTTCAAAATTCTTTCGGCCGCCTTCGATTTCGACCTCAATTTTGGGTATGGTTCCACCTCCGGAAATCCAATAACATCCTGATTTACAAAGAGTTGTGAAATGACTGATTTGTTGCTCTTCCGAGACAAATCTTTTTCAGAATTTTCCATCAAAACCAATCGAAGTATCGGAATCCTTCTGCGCTGAAGCTCAAAAAGCGTGAGCAACGAGTGATTAACAGTCCCCAATCGGTCACGACCCACCACCAAGGCGGGGCATTTCAGCGCCCTAATTAGGTCAGCAACCATCAAACGCTCGGTGAGTGGCACTAAAACTCCGCCCGCACCCTCAACAATCACCCACTCATAGCCCCGCCCAGAATCACTTATTTTCCTCAGTATTTCAGGCAAACTTGGACCTGGTTCGCTCTCACCCAAGAGTGGCGCTACGCCCGGTGCAACGGGTCTCTCACAGTAGTAGGGATTGATTTCCTCGAGGGTCTTTTCTCCGTTCATCTCCTCCACTAGGCGGAGCGCGTCCTCACGATCTCCACTGCAAAATGGCTTCAGGGCTATGGCGCTCTTCCCAGCCCTTCGCAGCTCACGTAGAAGCCGGATCGTAAACACCGTTTTCCCTACTCCGGTGTCAGTCCCAGTCACAAACAAGCGCTTTTGCTGGCACTTTCTCATAACTCCTGAATCGCAAAATCCACCAGCTGGAATTGCTTTGGGCCTCGACGCAGAAGCCTACCGATAAATGTCCTCGAGTTCTTCCCCGCCTCAGCCACCACCTTTACCTGGAAAGCACTGCTCTGCGATTTGAAGAATCTGAGCATCTGAGGATCCCGAATCACAGCTTGCGGAGGAACCGGAACTATGTCGCCGTTCGGACTCTGCCTGGCCTGGATGATTTCATTAGCAATCCCTTCGACCATCCCGGGTATTGCCATCATGGCCGCAACGGACGCGGTGTTGATATTCAACAATCCAGGCGTTGCTGTCCCACCTCCCATGGGCCAGGCCGAAAATAGATCCCGCAGGCCGTTCTCATACTGCTGCTCCTCGAATACACTCTGCCGAGCAGACTTAGTATGTCGTCGCGCCGACGGCGCACCGCTGCCCCAAAATGCGTTCGGATTGTCTCTCACTCCGTTCACATACAGGAGCTCCGAGATATCATCCATCATCCCGTTCTTCGCTCGATAGGGCGGGTCAAACTTCTCGTAGAACTCACTCTCCGCCCCACCCGGCGACACGAGATTGTCCGGGTCAATCCAGTCCTTAATGGACCCCACCATTGTCGGAATGACTGAGGCATCCAAACCGATGAAGTTCAACGCACTCTCCATGAGCATCCGATCTTGGTTCACTTGAGGTGAATTCAAATTGAACTTCCGATCCATATCCTCGATCTCGACGCGATAGCGTCCTCCTCCGCCTATTGGGGTGATCCATTGCCCAATCAGCGCGTCCACCTCCGCGTTTTCCTCGCCAGGAGAATGGCCGCCAGCCCAGGCTTGTCCGAGGTAGTCCTCCCGGGCGTTTTTTGACTGGCTCAGCGCCCATTTTGCGATCTCAATGCCCGAGCGGCCCATCCACTCCAACTCGGTATCCCACGACGCATTCCGAGCGAGTGTGGTCTCGACTTTCATGGAGATAGCAAAGCCTCCTGCGATGGTGATGAGCACCGCCACGACCATCAAAACCATGATCAGAGCGATACCTCTTTCTTGCTTCCTGTTAACGCGTTTCATCGTCGTCGCACCGGATTCTTGCGCGCTGAAGGTATCGACACCGCTGTTACCGTCACGTCCTTGGGAGCGTCACTCCGCGCGGAAGACGATTGCTCGAGTCGGATCTCAACCAGGCTCGGTAAGTTGTTGGTCTTTTCCCAAGTCGTTGTCCACGCTTTACCCTCACGCGCATCCGCATCAAAGAACCGCACCTCAAAGAGGCTGACCTCCGGGCTCAAAACCAATTTAAACGGCGTGAAATCCTCCTTTGACTTGGGCAACAATAACGGGCTCTGCTCCACGATAAGTTGATCCCTCTGATCCTCCCCTCGCTCCACCCGAAAGGTGATCCTGCGGGTAGTATTTCCCCCATAACGTGAAACCCCAGGGAATGAACTCGGCAGTTTAGCCGCAAAGGAGAGCTCCGAGAAGTCGCCGCTCAGATCACCGTTAAACCGATACGGAAAACCGAAGTCTCCCGGATAACCATAGTTGACGGCGGTGACCAGAGCCTCCTGCAGGCAGCGGACTGCGACCCGAGCCCGTTGAGCCTTGGCCGCCGCTTGTAGGCCAGCCCTTGAGCCCCGAACGATCGCGATCCAGGTCGAGTAGACGGCCGTCATCACCATCATAAAAATGGCCATCGCGATGAGAACCTCTACCAGCGTGAAAGCTGACCTGTTACTCTTAGTGTTCAATGACTTCGTGATCACATTCCTCCGAAATTCGGGTCTGGGCGACATTCGGGACAGTAGATGAACACCGTCAGTTTCGATGGATTTGACGGTCCACCATCCTTCGGATAAACCCGGAACTCGATTTGCCAAAGACCATTGCTGGCGACCTGACTTGGCAGATAATCGTATGAAAAGTCAGGGTAGTCCTCTCCGAAGTCCCCACTGACGGCCACGGGTTCAAAGGTGGCATTCGTGCTAGTCACCCCGGCGGCCAACATCGCGACCGGATCCACTTTGTTTTTTTGCAACGACCGCGCACCGACCAGCCCGGCCGTCATCATTTGCAAAACCGAAAAAGCCACCACGAAGAAGACGAAGCAGGCAATCATGACCTCGAGTAGAGTAAAGCCGCGCCGCCCAGTTTCTAGGTGAGATCGCGATGGAATCCGTTTCATGGCTGACAAACTTCAGGGGCCTTCCGAAATGAGGTGGAATTTTCGCGGGTCCGATTCTACATCCGCCAGCCCAGTGACCACCTCCAGCCAGATGTTCCGCCGTTCCTGGTTCGGGTTGATGAGGACTAAACTCAGCTCGTCACAGGTGCCGTTTGGAAAAAAGCGGATCGTAGCGACCTCCTCCTGGGCCCAGTCCTCCCCCTCAATGCCGAGGAGCTCGATCTGGATGGCTGGATCGAGTGTCTTGCGACGCTCATCGTCTTTGCCAGAGCCATCCGTGCGTTCGGATGGGCGCGCTCCCTCCGCTTCTCCGTCCGCGGAGACCTTGCGGGTGGCGAGCGTAGAAACAGTGAATGTGCGCTCTCCCGGCCGGATCTCCACCACCGTTGGATTTCCTTGAAGGATGGCATCCGCCCTGGCCCTCCACAACAGCTGCGTGATGTCACTCACAGCCCGCTGCATCGACTGCTGGGAATAGCGGGTCACGAAAGCCGGAACCGCTAGACTGAGAAGCACAGCTCCGATTCCCACGACGACCATGATTTCGATCAGTGTGAACCCTGATCGCCTCGCCCTACCTCCGCCAGGCGATGAGCCCAAAGTTGCGGATGTGGGAGACTGTTGTGGTCTGATCACCGATTGATGCTGGAAGTGATTTTGAACATGGCTGAGAGCACACTGAAGAGCAGGAATCCCACACCCACCGCCATCATGATGATCATGGCCGGTTCGATCAGAGTGGTCATCACTCTCAGCTGGATGTTCAGCTCGTTCTCATAGGTTTCGGCAACGTTCCGCAACGATCCAGGAACGTCCCCCGTATCCTCCCCGATCTTCAGCAGATCAATCATCAGCTGAGGGAAGAGCTTACTGCGGGCCAGAGGCTGCGCGATGGTTTTTCCGTCGGTGACGTCCTCACGCGTTCGAGCAATGGCTTCTTTGACCACCACATTTGGCATGATCTGTTCGGTGATCTTCAGGGCCGTCAAAACCGGAACCCCATTCGTAAGCAAGGTGGAAAGTGTTCGCGCAAACTGACCGAATAGGTTGAGCCTGATGACCTTACCTACTACCGGGGCTTTCAATTTCCACTCATCGATGCGCCGGCGTCCCATCGCCGAACTCTTGAATCGGGCAAAGATGACGCTCACTGAAACAACGACCAGGAGCAGCAACCACCAATAGGTGGTGAACATGCGGCTAGCCCCCATCAGTAACTGGGTCGACCATGGCAATGCGATGTTCAAGCCATCGAAGATCGCCATGAACTTAGGCAGCATGAATGCCATGAAGAAGATGATAATTGCCACCCCGACAAAGGCGACAATGGCCGGATAGATCATGGCCGACTTAAACTTTTGCTGCACCTCAGCGAACCGCTCATAATGGATCGCCAACCGCTTGAGAACATCGGTTAGGGCGCCGCTCTGCTCGCCAGCCCGCACCATGTTGACGTAGAGGTCAGAAAAAATGAGCGGCTGCTTGGCCATCGCATCGGAAAGCCCACGCCCCTCGACCACCTCCTGCTTGAGCATTCGGCTCACCTCCGCGGGAATGCCCTTCGATTCCAAGTGGGTCATGCTGTTGAGCGCCACAGTCAAAGGCATGCCCGAGTTCAAAAGGTTGGACAGCTGCTGGGTAAACGTCGCGAGCTCCTGCATCTTCGGCCGACGCTTTTTCTGGAAGTACGCTCGGAACGACTGGGGCAGAACGGAGGAGGAGTTCCCTTCGCTACGCTGACCACTGGGAGAGGAGGCAACCGCAGAAGCGACCGCACCCTTGGAGGCATCGACCATGACGGGAAACAACCCCAGCCGTTCGATCTGTTGGAGGGCGGCTGCGCGATCGGCCACCTCGAGCACCCCCTGCACCATCTCACCAGATCGACGACGCGCTTTATAGGCAAATTGGGGCATAACACGTGACATCAGCAAGGGAAACACCAACACGGGCACGAAGTTGCGGCGCGGGAACCCTCACGGCAGGCCGCGACGCGGGTAGAGCATCAGAAGACCAGTCCATCGGTGCAAATTCCATTCGGCTAAGGACGTCGACAATCATCGCGACACAGGAGCTTATCGGCAGCCCACCATTTACTTGAAAAGCCCTTCCGGCAGGCAGCGTTTCGGCGTTTACGCTAACGGTGCGGCTTACGAATGTCGAGGGTTCCGAAAGCACCTGGGATCTAGGAGACCGGCGCACGAACACCCAATCGAATTTCGTTCGTACTACCCCTTCGATAGCCCTCCAAGTCCAGGGTCACATGCTGGTACCCAAGCGATCGAAGCTCCTGCGCCACCTTAAAAAAGACCTCCTCCTGACCAAAGCGTGCAAGATCGGCCTTTCCCACTTCGATCCTGGCGAGATGGCCAACTTTGAGTTCATGATGTCGAACACGGACATCATAGAAATGCAGATCTCGAAGCACATTCTCAGCCGCCTCGATCATGCGGAGCTTCTCAACGGTGACAGCCTCCCCGTACGGGATCCTGGAACTCAGACAGGCCATCTGAGGTTTGTCGGCGGTGGGAAGTCCAAGTTCCGCCGAAAGAGACCGAATCTCCGCTTTGGTCAGACCAGCTTCCTTGAGCGGGGCCAAAATCTGAAACTCGGCCGCCGCCTGTGCCCCGGGCCGGTGATCCCCAACATCGCTCGCGTTCTCCCCGTAAACGATCGCTGAAAAGCCTTCCTCCCTGGCTAGGGGAACAAGCTCCGTGAAGAGCTCATGTTTGCAGAAAAAGCACCGATTAAATGGGTTGGCCAGGTAGCTCTGATTGGCGAATTCGTGTGTTTGGACCACCCGGACCGGGAACCCGAAGGAACGCCCCAGCGCTAAGGCTTCTTCCAACTCTCGACGAGGAAGACTCGGGGAGTCGGCAATAGCGGCCAAAGCTCGATTGCCAAGGACGTCAAAAGCCACCTTGGCCAGGAATACAGAATCGACCCCGCCTGAGTAGGCGACAAGGCAAGAGCCATAGCCGCGGAGCAAGGCGCGCAGATGATCGAACTTTGCAGAGACCATAAAGGCAGTCTGCCACGATTGGAGGCGAAGAGCCAGAAGATAGCAGTCAGATACGCCGAGTGCCGAGAAATTGAATGCTGGCCAGCCGGTCGGGTTCTGATAGATACCAACCAGCTCATGAACGAAGACCTCAAGCTTGCACGGTGGATGAACCCCAGGACGGTCTCCTTCCTGATGATGGCGGGGCTGTTACTGCTGGCCCCCGCGCTGCACCTGACCACACCGCTGCTAACCATCCTGCTATCAACGTTCGCGTTGAGAAAATTCAACTTCTGGGGGAAGCGGCCCTTGAGCGTCGTCATCTTCGTCTGTGCCGTGTGCCTCATTTCCATCGGCTTCTTCGTCTTTACCCGAAACGCAGCTCGCGCACTGCCCCGCGTTGCCGAGGAATCAATTCCTAAAGTGATTCAGTTGGCCAACGAGAGAAACATCGAACTGCCCTTCGATGATGTCAGTAGCCTCGAGACCTTGGCCAAGAAGGAGTTGTCGGAGAGATTTGGCGAGCTCACGAATTTTGCTAAGTTTGCCACCAAGGAGCTGGTTGTCGTGATCCTCGGATTGGTGATCGCCGTCAGCATCTTTCTCAACCCGACTCTCGACATCGACCCTTCGATGCATCCGGTCAAAAACAACCTCTACACCGCCTACTGCGCAGAATTCGCCCATCGTTTCCGCAATTTTTATCAGAGTTTCGCCACGGTCATGGGAGCTCAGATCGTTATCTCCAGCATCAATACGGTGTTCACAGCGATTTTCATCTTCTCGGTCTCAATGAAACACCCCCTAGTGCTCATTGGGGTCACTTTCTTGTGCGGCTTGCTGCCCATCATCGGCAATATTTTGAGCAATTGCGTGATCGTGGCGGTAGGCTTCACCATGTCGCCAACCATGGCCATAGCGGCGTTGGCATTTCTCGTCCTACTGCACAAGTTTGAGTACTTTTTGAATAGTAAAATTATCGGCGACCGTATTCGCAATCCAGTCTGGCTCACGATGATAGGACTCATCATTGGAGAAAAAATTATGGGGATCCCGGGTATGATCCTGGCCCCGGTAATTCTCTATTATCTGAAGCTCGAGCTGGGTCAAATTACTGCCCCCGCACCTTCGCCCGCCGAGGCCAAACCTTCAGCGCCACTTGCAGCATAGCTAAAGCGACCTTAGGTTCCACCTAGAGACTCACATGCAAACGAAAATGGCGGCATTGAGGGCACTGAAGGATCCGATTCTATTTACTCGGCAAGCTTCGAGGGCCTGTAGGAACAGGCTGTTTGGGGCTGCTAAGGTGCGACTGATGTGCCGGTCAGGGGAAAAGCAAAATCTCAATCCACGATGAAAAAGCCAATTTTAGCCTCTCTATGCCTTGTGCCAACAGCCCTGACACTCCAGGCAGCGGATCTTACGGAGAGTACTTTCACCCAGGTCATCAATAGTGTGTCCGTGGTCACGCCGGGGACTCAACAAACCCAAAAAGCGGAGGTCAACGGCATTGTGAAAGCGCCGCAATTGGTCCGAACCGGACCAAACTCCCGAGCAGAACTTCTGGCGAAGGACCAAACCCTCACGCGCGTCGGAGCCAACACCCTCTTTTCCTTCGAACCCAAAGGACGCCATATCAATCTTCAGCAAGGGAGCGTGCTCTTTCACTCGCCCCCCGGGCGGGGAGGCGGAACCATAAAGACTGGGGGTGCCGCCGCGGCCGTGCTAGGAACGACGATCATGATTGTCGCCACCCCCAATGGCGGCTTCAAAGGGGTAGTGTTGGAGGGAAAGGGAAGGTTTACGTTGCCCAGTGGCGGTTCACGTGACCTCAAGGCCGGACAGCTTCTCTTCGTCCTCCCAGGCGTGCAAGGGTTTGGACCAACTCTCAATATTAATTTGGCCAAAATGGTCGAGGGCTCAGGATTGGTTCAAGGCTACGCCTCAGCCCTGCCCAGCATCGCCAAAGTGGAGAGCGCCGTAGCCGCGCAGGCTAACGCGATCAGTAGTGGAAAGCTAGAGGACACAGGCCTACTCGTGGGAAATACTGCCACCAAAGAAGAGGTTGCAGTCATCGACCAAAGCACATTCGAAGCGGCGGTCAAAGAGAATAAAAGCCAGCTAGAGCAGTCCTGGGACAAGGACATCGAGATCAGGGCCGAGATCTTGCCCAGCGATCGGCTCTTCGGTCGCTCTGATGAAAACTACCCCAAGAGGAGCTTATGGGCGGACAAGGTTACCCTCAGTATGCTCGGGGAGGATATCAAACTAAACACCCATTCTGTCTTTCTTCCGGAACCCCTTAGTGTGGTGGAAGGCGAATCGGCACCGATGATTGGCATCATCGCCCAGCAGACCCTTTCCATTGAGGAGGATCTGGATTTCTACACATGGCAAACCCCGCCCAACAGGCGTCCCGGGTTGGCGCTGGGAGGAGATGAGCTTAAAGTTCGCAACAATAAGGACCTTCGCTACAATAGCGCTAACGGCCTCTTCGTGGGAGCTCGCAAATCGATCTCCATCAAAGGCAGCCAGATTGAGAATCGTTCCGGCACCCTAGTTCTCAAGAGTGAAAATGGCTCCATAAAGCAGGAGGGCGGGACCTTAGTCGCTGGAGCCCATGCCAGCCTGGACCTATCCGCTCTCAAGAATAACGAGAAAATCGAGTTGAGCAATGTCTCGCTGGCCGGTGGAAGCCTGAACATACAAGCCGAGGACAAGGTCCAGCTCAGCAACGTGAACTTCACCCGGTCGGGCTATTCCTCACAGTTTGGCAGTATCTCTATGGCGGCTAAAACCATCGTGTTTTCGGATGTAAGTCTACCCGTCCAGCCGATGCTACTGAAAACCCGGGAAGGCGCTTTGGCCCCCAATCCCAACAAACAGACTGCAGTGATGAACGGTTACGTTAACTTCTATCGCGATGTCACCGTTCGCGGAGAACCCGCCCAGCTCTACGTCAAAGGCCAGCCTGGGGCTCGCGAATCAGCCAATATCACCATCGAGAAGCTCAAGTAAGGGTCCCGTTGACCTGCGGCCCGACTTCCGCCAATCTCGGGCTACATGCATTCGAGCAGCACACCTAGGGCGAGGTCGCAGGGATGAACGCTCGCCGCGCCCTAACAGTTGTCGGGCTGACCTGTGCCATCGGCCTTCCCGTCTCAGCGCAAGTGACCGGTTCGGTCGATCAGGGGGAAGCCCTTCGACGCCAACAGGAAGCCAACCGCCTCCTTCGGGATCTCAAACAGGACAAAATGGAGGAGGCACCTTCCATTTCTCCGGACGAGGCGACCGATGTCGGCCCTCAGTCAATCCTCAGAACACGCCAGCATCATCGTTGGTTTGCCGTCGAGCTGGATACCCAGCTTTATTGGACGGATAACATGTTTTTTAATGAGTCCGACCCTGTCGACACCGTCGGCTCAGCAGTCCTAGCGAGCTCCGCCCAACTAAGTTTAACTCCGCCCCAATGGACCCTAGGCGAGGGGAAGCTTCGCCCTCGCATTGGCTACCAGCATGTGTGGATGAACTATGCCGTGGTCGGGGCGAAGCTCGATCCCCTCTCGGGAGATCCGAAGAGCAATGGAGACTTCGACGCGGCTTCCACCTTCGCCGATCTCACCTACACCTGGGGCAATTACTATGCGCAACTCGGGCTGGATTGGCAACGTCTGCTCTCCCACCAGCCCTCCTACTCCTCCTACGCCGAGTTTTATCGAGACTATACACCGAGGTGGTCTCTCACGCGCGTTTTCGAGCTGAGCGAGAAGCAAGCGATCATCCTTTCATACCTCGGTTCTCACCACTTCACCAATGTCGACCCGACGCCAGGCCTGAATGATGGAAATCGAAACGACCGTACAGAGCACAATATCCTGCTCAACTACAGCTACCAACTCGCACCGCGTCTGATCCTGCAGCCCGGCTACCGGTTTCAGTTCACCCATTACACTCACGAAAGCCGCCTCGATTTACTTAACTCGTTCAGCGCCTCCTTGATCGTGCCCATCGTTGACTGGCTCACCGTCCGTGCCTTTGCGGGCTATGAGCTGCGAGAGTCCGATTCAGCCTTCATCCCCGATTATCGCAAGCTGGATTCGGGTCTGTCACTGAGCGCGAGTTTCAAGTTCTAGATCTTTACCTTAAAGGAATCGCCCTTCTTCACAGACCGAACAAACCCGGCGAGCAGTTCGGGTATCTTTTCCAAGTCCTTGAGGCTGACCAGCTCTACGGGCGAATGCATATAGCGGTTGGGCAGGCTGACCAGACCGCTCGCAATGCCCCCGCGGGTCCAAAAGATCGCGTCCGTATCAGTGCCACTCGTTCCCGAAACCGCCTCGTGCTGCACGGGAATCTTGAGCTTCTCGGCCACCTCCTCTAGCCGGCGAACCACCTCGGGATGGTTTGATCCGCCATGCGTCAGGGCTGGTCCACCGCCGATCTTGATGTCGCCATGCAAGATCTTGCTCACCGTCGGATAATCAGTCGCGTGGGTCACATCCACCACCAATGCCACGTCAGGTTTCAAGGCATAGGCGATCTGACGGGCTCCGAAAAGACCTACCTCCTCCATCACATTCGAAACGGCACAGACCTCAGGGGCGAGTTTCTTCCGTTCGGTCTGCAAGAGTCGCAACGCTTCCACAACCGCAAAGGTCCCGATCCGATTGTCGAAAGCCCGAGAAATCGCGAGATCATCCCGCAATAATTCAAACTCATCGACCAAAGTGATCGGATCACCGACGCGAACGAGCGCTTCAGCCGCCGCCTTATTTGTGACTCCAATATCGATAAAGAGATCCTCCATCCGAGGTGTTTTTCGATCTCCATCAAATTTAGTGAGGTGAGGAGCAACATTACCGACCACCCCGCGGACCGGTCCTTTCCGGGAGTGAATGGTAAGCCGTTGAGCCTTCATGATAGCCGCGTCCACCCCTCCCAAACGCCTCACGTAAACGAACCCATCTCCATCGATATAGTTAACCGTCATCCCGATCTCGTCGGCGTGGCCGGCGAGCATGATCCGGGGGCTGCCACCCTTGTTTAGAACCGCCACCACATTCCCGTAGGCGTCGGAGAAAGTCTCGTCGGCAAACTTCTTGGCGTAATCGAGCCAGATCCGCTGTCCCTTCGCCTCATGGCCGACTGGGCTGGGGGTATTGAGAAGCGTCTTGAGGAACTGAAGGGATTCGTTGCGCATGAACGGAGATTAGGGGGAAGCGACCAAAGACATCAACTCCCTAGGCAACCTCAGAAGTCTACCAAGTGAGGCCTGTCCCTCTTCTCGAAGTCCATCGAAACGCTCAAGAGATGAGGCCTGTCCCTAATTCCATCCGGGTATCTAGTGCGCTTCCCAAAAAAGGATGTCCGATTTTAAGCCCGGCGCACATGGTATTGGAGGATGAACGAGCCTAGCGATTGGGAGCTTCTGCGGGAATACTCGGAGAGTGGGGCCGAGACGGCTTTTGCCGCACTCACTCGCCGATACCTCAACCTGGTGCACTCAGCCGCCTTCCGCCAAGTCGGCAATCACCCAGGCGCCGAAGAAGTCACCCAGGTCGTGTTCATTCTCCTCGCTAGGAAGGCCCGCACGCTGGATCGCCGGACGGTTCTTCCTGCCTGGCTTCTCCGCACGACGCGCTTTACCGCCAAAAATTTCCAGCAGAGTCAGATCCGCCGAACTCGACGGGAACAGGAGGCACTAGTCATGACCGAGCCAAACGTTGGAGAGTCCTCCTGGGAGAGGATCGCGCCCTACCTCGACGATGCCATGGATCAACTGAAGGAGAAGGAGCGAAGCGCACTCACCCTCCGCTTTTTCCAGGGGAAGCCGCTCAAGGAGGTTGGCGCCGCTTTGGGTATTGAACCCGACGCTGCCGGGAAAAGAGTTAGCCGGGCGGTAGAAAAACTCAAAACCATCCTCGTCCGACGCGGATTGACCCTCTCGGTGACAGGATTGATCGCCGGGCTCAGCACGCATGCAGTGCAAGCGGCTCCGGTTGGACTGATCAACATTGTCTCTACCGGGGCCTTGGCAAAATCCAGTGCCGGAGCCTCCTCTTTGGCGTCCTCGACCTTGAAGGTGATGGGGTGGGCGAAAGTGAAAGCCTCCGCCGCCATCGTTGGCACCCTGATCGCCGCCGGTTCCGGGGGAACACTACTCGCACTCAAGCTTCTTGATCCCACAGGACAAAAACAAACCCCGGCGAGCGCAACGAGGTACCGACTGCCGGCTGGCACCGTGAAACCCATCGTCGCTCTCGGGCGATGGCATGGAAGCATCCTGGCACCGGACGGCAGCCTCTGGGCCTGGGGACAGAATACCGACGGATGGCCAGTTCTGGGACTCACCAGCATCACCAATCAACCCACGTTGAGAAGAATCGACACATCACACAAATACAGAGCACTCGAAGCCAGCGAGCATCACAACCTGGCGGTTCGCGAGGATGGCACGATGTGGGGCTGGGGCGAGAATATCCACGGACAAGTAGGCGATGGATCCTCGGGCAGAGGAAATGCCGAGCGGGACGTCCCCGTGGAGTCCGTGCCCGGAAAGAACTGGAAATCGGTGGCGGCGGGGGGGAGCCACAGCTTGGCACTGAAAGAGGACGGCACACTCTGGGCTTGGGGAAACAACTGGGCAGGCCAACTGGGAAACGCTCGAACTCAACGGGAATTCACAGAGGCGATCCAGGTGGGTCAGGATCGTGATTGGATCGCGGTTTGGGCCGGACTGTTGGAGAGCGTCGCCCAGAAAGCAGATGGCACTCTCTGGTATTGGGGTGGCAACCCGAACCCGCTGATTCCACAAACGGGCGCCAGCTCAAGCAACCTCTTCTCGCCAGTGTTGGTCTCCCGAGATACGAATTGGGTCAGCGTAGGATTTGGGGCATGGACGATTCTGGCGGTCAAATCAGACGGAACTCTTTGGGCTTGGGGGAGAAATGCTTACCGCTACACCGGAGAAGCCGATCTGAGCCGTTGCGCAGCACCTCACCGCGTCGGGAGCGACACGGGCTGGAAAACGATCTCTCGTGGAGGCTGGTTTTACCAGGTGCTGATGAAGACGGACGGCTCTCTCTGGGAGATCCGGCTCGACCCAGACTCCCTTGAACCCTCGAAGGGGGCCGCTCTTCCGAAAAAGCTGGAGATCCCGGGAAAGATCGTCGCTTTCAGCGCGGGTTCAGGACAGCCCCTCGGAGTGGCCATCAATGAGTTGGGTGAAGTGTGGACGTGGGGAAAGGTGCTCGGTGTTCAGACGCCACCCAATCGCGGCATGCAAGCGCTGTCCGGGGTGGCGCGGAGACTAGGGTGGCGAACGGATTGGGGCGCAGCCCGGCCGATCATGCAGGAGAAACCCTGGAGATTACCTTTGGAAGAGTGAAACCACTGCCCTCAGGATGAGAAGCTGGCTTCCGGCTTAACCTCAAATAGATCCGCTGCCTAGGATCTCATCGCTTTGAGACCGCGCGCGAACCCTTCGGGACGATTTTCAGGAAATCGAATCGCGCCTCGGCCCCGAGCACTCCTCCAACGGTCAACGCCACGCGCACATTCCGATCCCAAGGCGGCAGGTAGCCACCATCGGCAGTCTGTCCGACGGAGCGCCAGGATTTCCCGTTGGAACTCACAGCGAACTGAAAGCGATTGCCTCCCGACGCGGTCATGCGCAGGTAAATCGCCGTCCCACTGACATGCGGCTCCACGACTGTCGCCTGAAGACGATTTTTCTCCTTCTGCCAAACCATGACCTTGCCAGACTCCACGGCCACGCCCAAGGCATTGGCTGGATCTCCAAAAGCCGACAGACCCGCGAAGACTCCAGGCTTCAACAGCGAAAGCTCCAGCCGTGTGGTGGCAACATAGTCCCCGCTGGTGGTCGAACGTCCCACCACCCCACCGATCGGGTTCTTCGCCAGCGCCGGAGCCGGAGCAACCACCAACTTTCCTTGGGTTAACTGAACGGCAGGCGGGTGGTCCTGCGGCCACTGCCAGCCTGGCTCCAAAACCCGGTCGCTAAATGAATCATAGAAGCTAAGCTCGCGCCGATGCTGTCGAGCTCCCAACGGCGATCGTAAGGTGGCGCTGGGGCCCTTGCCCTGATTGATCTCCGGCCATCCGTCGGCACCAAAGGTCACCTCATCCAACAGCATCTCGCGTCCGGTGTACACGAAGGAAACCGGGTCGTAGGCGTGATACAGCAGCCAGTGCCGGCCACTTGGATCCGTCACGACGCTCCCATGGCCGGGACATTTCCACTGGGCATTCTCAGCCAGGATCGGATTTTTCGGGCACTTCTCCCAGGGGCCAAGCAAAGCCTTGGATCGAGCTACCCCCATCGCGTAGGTGCAATCGCGACCACAGCATCCGTTGGCCGAATAGAACATATAGAAATACTCGCCTTGCCGGAGCAGGAAAGGCCCCTCGACCAATCCACCTTCCCAGGGTTGATCGTTGCGAAACAGCTCATGTCGTTGACCCACCAGACGCGTTCCGGTTTCATCCAGCTGCTGTGCCCAAAGAGGCGTCGGGAGTCGACGGCTGTTTCCATCCTCCTTCCACACCAGCCAACGCTCGCCCTTCTCATTCGTCACCGGTACCGCATCGATCGAACCAGCCTCCTGTGAAACCATCGGACCGTGGTCGGTGTAGGGACCTTCGGGACGATCCGCTGTCGCGCAGGCCAAAGACAATGGGCCACCCCTTTTACGAGCGACGTAATAGATAAAGTAGCGTCCCTTCCACTCCGCGATCTCAGGAGCCCAAAAGTTGCCAACGGCCCAGTCGGGCCGCTCTTTGAATACCGGGCCCACAGTCTTCCAGTTGACCAAATCACGCGAGTGAAGCAGCGGAAACTGAGGTCCCCATTCTGATGACGTGGCCGTCGCCCAGTAGTCCCTACCCACCCGGATCACGGAAGGATCGGGATAGTCACCGGCGAGCACGGGATTCGTGTAGGTAGGTCCGGCGGCGAAGGCAGTGCCACCGCCGAGCAGGGCGATCAGGGTCCAAACGAAAATTTGGGAGAGCGTCATAGTGAGTAAAGACCAGTATTTCCGAAGAAGAGGCTTCGCCGCAAGCCCCCACAAAGGGGTACCCTAGCGCCTAGCTGAGTTGCACAGAATCCGAGCACCTGCCGCCGGCCGGGAGACGAAGCTCGAGGCCTCAATTCCCGTACGAGTACGATAGGCGTCGTGGATCTGACGCTGAATGCTCTCAACCGCGCCCGCCGCAACGAGACTCACCGTGCAGCCTCCAAAACCACCCCCCGTCATGCGACTACCGAAGACGCCACCCGCGGTGCCAATCTCAGCGGCCAAATCGACTAACAGGTCCAACTCCTCACAGCTCACTTCAAAATCCTGTCGCAACGACGTATGGCTCTCATACATCAGCCGGCCAACCTCAGTCCAATCGCCGGAGCGGACTTCCCGAGCCGCCTGAATCGTCCGCTCAATCTCAGAAATCACATGCCGCGCCCGGCGGCGGACCAAGGGCGTCAGGCATGGGGAGGCCGACTCCAGATGAGATCGATTCGCGTCCCGCAACGAGCGCACGCCAAAGATCCTGGCCGCTTCCTCACACTGAGACCGTCGTTCGGCATATTCACCCCCGGTGAGTTCGTGTTTCACGTTCGAGTTGATAATGAGAACCGAAACCTGCGGATCCACGAGCGGGATGAGCTCCGTGGCACGGGATCGACAATCGAGCAGCAGCAAGTGATTTGCTTGAGCCATCACCGAGACAAACTGATCCATGATCCCACAAGGAACGCCGGCGAACTCGTGCTCCGCCTGCTGGCATATCAAAGCCTTCGTCACCGGTTCGAGCGGGCTTCCGCCTAAGGTTTCCAACAGGGTGGCCATCGCCACCTCCAGAGATGCACTGCTGGAAAGCCCACCTCCCAGTGGCACATTGGACACGATCCAAGCATCGAAACCTGGAACAGGTTGCTGCAGCTTTTGAAAACCAGCGAGAACGCCGCGCACGTAGTTCCCCCATCGAGGCTCGGCCGGCTGAACTGTGGCGGCGAAGTCCAGCGCCAGCTCTTCTTCCGCCTGGCTGCTGCCCATTCGAATCTTCGTAGTCGAGACGGGATCGGCCGCGATCACCGTGTATCGCTCAATCGCCATGGGCAACACGAACCCGTCATTATAGTCAGTATGCTCCCCAATAACGTTGACCCGACCAGGAGCGGCTACCACGTAGCGAGGTTCACGACCAAATCTCGCCGCGAACCGCCGGCTCGCTTCGGTCGACAGGGCTGAAACGTCGGTGGGAGGTTCCATGTTTAGCTCAGGTGAATCATCTAGGCAGGCGTAACGGCATATCAGCCACTCCGTGGGCCATCACCGCCAAAGTACCGATACAAAGATTCAGTTCTCTGGGATCCACTTTATCCACGGTATCCGCCTCGCTGTGATGATACCAAAAGTAGCGTGTGCGATCGACCACCAGGTCCATTACCGGCACTCCGCCCTGAATCAGCTCCATGACATCCATTCCGCCATTGCCCAGCGTGATTCGTTCGGCACGTAGGGTTCGAAGCGGTTTGGCTATCTCCTGAATCCAGGGTAAAGCCTTTCCACTGCCGGTAAAAGCGAAACCCTCCGGCGCGAACACGCCTCGGTCGGACTCAATCGCCAGAACGTGGTTCGCCAGCTCCCGTTCATGGGCTTTGCGATAGGCCTTCGCGCCCCACAGCCCGTTCTCTTCGCCTGTCCACAACACGAGCCGCAGAGTCCGACGGGGCTGTAGTCCCAACCGCTTCACCAATCGAATCGCCTCCCACGCAGCGATGCAACCACCTCCATCATCCACTGCACCCTGCCCCACGTCCCACGAGTCGATGTGCCCGCCTACCACCACAACTTCGTCAGGAAACTCCCGGCCGAGATACTCGGCCACGACGTTGCGGGAAATGGCGTCAGGGAGGGTCGCCGAGGCGAGTTTGAGGTGAACAACGATCCGTTGGCCGCGGTCCTGCATCCGTCGGAACATGGCCGCATCCTCCAGGGTGATCGCGGCGTGAGGGATGGAACGTTCCCCCACCGTCTTCTGCATGATGCCGGTATGCGGTGTCTGCATGGAGAATGGACCCACGGAACGAATCAAGCTGGCGACGGCCCCCGCCTGGGCAGCTTCCATCGCTCCCCGCGTACGAATCGCCACGGTGGATCCGTAATCGGTGAACGGGAGATCGAACAAGACGATCCTTCCAACGGCCTCCGCTGAGCGTCGCTTGAGTTCCGCGAAGTCGGTAACCACCAGCACTTCCGCTTCGATACCCGCCTCCGGCGTTGGCGACGTCCCTCCGACGCCCAGGATCCTCAACGATTGTCGTCGGGGCAGCCGAAGTTCCAGGGATTCCGCACCCCGCACCCAGTTCGGAACCGTCACAGGTTCTCCACGGACGCGGCTGAATCCATCGAGCCGAAGCTGGTTCAGTATCCAATCGATCGCCGATTCCAGATTCGTAGAGCCGGTGATGCGCGGACCAAAAGTGTCGCACAGCTCGGCTAGTCGGCGATGCGCCTGATCCCCTTCCTGCGCCGCAGTCAGGATCCGGGCGGCTACAATCTGGTGCGGCTGCAAGGTTACAACGATGTCCGCGGGCGCTTCCGAGGGATGCTCCGCGGCAGGGACGATCTCGCGACCCATAAGGAGAACCACCACTCCCAGGACCACGCGAAAGATACGATTCGTCATGTGGTGAGAAGTTCACCACCGTCATCTGCGAATGGCAATCTCCGAGCAGGGCTCAGGGCTTTTGGCGAGTGAAGTCCAAAGGTAGGCGCATCGGACCCTGCTGCCAGTGGCCGTTGAGTTTCGATCCCTCCAACTTCCCCTGGTAAGAGGCACCGATGGCAGCCCACTCGACCTGAACCTGCGGCGGATTGTGACGCACTCGATTGGCAGGGATGCCCTTCGCTCCTTGATCCGGACTATCCAAGGCAGCTGAAAAGCCGCCTTCCGGGAGCTTGGCGATTCTCAGGTCAATTCGCAGTTTCGTCCCCTTGATATCCAACATCCCCTTCCACTCGCCTTGCGGATCGGTGTCCTTATCGGCCACCAACGAGCCAACCGCTATTGGATCGGCATCCGGCTCACCCCGGGCTAAGACCAAAGGCATGCTCTTGCCACCCTGAGTCCACTCCCCGTCAATCGCTGTGCCTGCTGGATTCATTTTTCCCTCGTAGAACCCGCCCACCCCCGGAACCTCCAGCTCCACCACCGGCTTGTGAAAAGTCACTCCGGTAACCGGGAGGTTTCGTGCGCCTTGATCCAAGCTATCGAGGGAGGCGACCCACTTGCCGGCTCCGGCATCCATGATCTTGAAAGCCACACGCAGCTGGGTCGGGCCGGCGGACAGCACACCTTTCCAATAGCCCTGTAATCCTGATCCCGGCTGGGTACGGAGCACCGAGTCGGGTATCGGCGTGGAAATCGCAGTAGGCTGATCCGTTCGCATGAGGGAGAATTCGCGCGCCCGGCCGAGTTGCGTCCACGTGCCAGACCACTGCTTCTCATCCCCGCTCATTCGTCCCTCGAAGACCGCGTTCAATGGGGCGAGTTCGATGCGGGCGCTGTTTCCCTTCACCTTCACCTGCGTGACGGGAATGTCTTTGACCCCCTGATCGATACTGTCGAGGAGGGCCGAGTAGGTGCCATCTGGGGCCCGGCTAAGCTTCGCGACAATGCGGAGGGTAGCCTCCCCCGCTTCGAGAGTTCCCTCCCAGGACCCCGCGAAATTTGAGGCCGGCGTCGCTCCGGAAATCAGACGCATCACTCCGACAGTTCCAACCCCGAGGAAGAGAACGGCAGCAGCGACCGCGAACAAAGTGGTTTTCGTTTTAGTCCAAGCCATAAGTTTCAGAGTGGTGAGTGTGGTTAAAGAAATCCCAACGGCCGGGGCGGCGGTGCTCATGGCAACAGCTGTGACGGTCGCACTCAGCGAAGCCGGAGCAGCCTGAACCGCATGGTCCGCCAGAAGGTGTCCCAGCGTTGTAATCGAGGCCAGCCGACTCCACTTGCCCAGCAATCGGCGAAGCTTCTCGAGCGCGCGCGAAACCCGTTTTTGCGCCCCGTCCTCCGTAGTACCTAGCGCGGCCCCCACCTCCCGATGGTTCTTACCTTCAAAATAGTGCAGCAAAAGCGCGCAACGATCTGGCTCACTCAGGCGGGAAAGCGCCCCCTCGATATGCGGCTCGATTTCGGCCCAGACAGGTTCGGGAGCGGGAGTCGGATCCATAGAATGCTGTTCCCGAAGCTGTCGACGTTGTTGAGTCCGGAGTGCCGCCGTGGCCGCGAACTGGGTGGTGCGGTAGAGCCAGCCTGTCAGGATGGTACCCGCCTTAAGGACCGAAGCCTTTCTGGCCAAGATGATAAAGACCGTCTGGACCACCTCCTCGGCCAAGTGAGGATCGCGAACCCGCCGGAGCGCGGCAGAGTACACCAGGTTGATGTGCCGGCGCACAAGAACTGCGAACGCCTCCTCCGATTGGGAGTCGCAATAAGCCCGCAAGAGCGCCATGTCGCCGAGTTCGGTCATGTTCTTCTGCTAAATAATGCCCGCTCGATGCCAAATCCGACATCATTTCTCGGCTTAAATCCACCTTGCCAACCCTGGTCACTCGCGGCACGCTCGCCCCCTGACATACTTATGATGCGAAATTTCCTGGCGGTTGCACTGATAGGGATCCTGGTTTCGGGTTGCGCCAACACCACCATCACCAATCTCACCCCGTCCCAGTATGTTCGCAATGAGACGGGCGTCTACACCGTTGAGGTGGAACTCACCACGAAACAGCAGTCCCTCCAACATCACACCATCACTCCCACCGTGGTGATCGGACTGGACTCCTACCCGATGCGCCGCACTCTCAAGACGGAGAACCGGTGGGAAGGCACCATCCCGGTTGCCAAAGGAAAAGACCTCGTTAGCTACCATTTCAAATTCGACTACGACTACAGCCGCTTCGGCCAGCCAGGGCGTGACAGCAAGCTGTCCCCCGGTTACGAGTTGAAGATCGTGGAGAAGTGAAATTAGAGAATCGCCCGGTAAAGCTCGGCGAAACTGGTGGCGTCCACTGGAACGGGGTTGAAGCGAGCTGTCCATTGACGTGCTGCTTCTTCCGCCAGCCCTCCCAGATCCTTCTCTTGGAGACCACATTGAGCTAATGACTCGGGCACTCCCGCCGTGCGGAGCGCTTGGCTGAGAAAGTCCGCCAGATCACCCACGGAGGACAGACCGATGCTCCGGGCAAGCTCCCGGTAAAGAGCTGCCGGCACCGGATCGGCGCCGTTGAGGCGAACCACCGCGGGCAGCAGCATTCCCACCGCCTGCCCGTGTACGATGTTGAAGTGAGCGGTGAGCGGGTTGGCTGCCGCGTGCGCAGCCCCCAACATGGAGTTCTCAATGGCGGTCCCCGCCAGCGCCGCGCCGAGAAGCATGCGTCCCCGAGACGCCACATCGGTCGGCCCCTGCAATACGGCGTCGAATGCGCCGGCGCAGAGCCGAAAGGCTTCGCGGGAATAGGCCTGCGAGAGCGGATTGCGTCGGGTGGTGACCGCGGATTCCACGGCATGAGCCAGAGCATCCAGTCCGGTGCAAGCAGTCACTCGGGGCGGCTGCGAGAGGGTCAATTCCGGATCCAACACAGCCACCCGGGCGGCTGCTTTAGGATCCAGGCAGGCCATCTTTTGGTGAGTGGCCTCATCGGCAATCAAGGCCGCAGACTGGCACTCGCTCCCCGTTCCAGCTGTGGTAGGTATGGCAATCAGGGGCAGCATCGGCCGGGTAGCCTTGCCAACACCCCAATAATCCTTCATCTGCCCCCCATTGGTGAGCAGGAAATTGCAGCCCTTGGCGGTATCCATGGAGCTTCCTCCACCCAAGCCCACTATTAAGTCAACCCGGTGCTCCCGCGCTATCTGGAGGCAGTCGTCGACGTCCCGGGTGGTAGGATTCTCACGAACTCGATCGAACGTCGTCACCGACATACCCGCCTGAACGAGCAACTCCCGAATGCGCCCAGCGTGCCCCACCTTGACCAGACCAGGGTCGGTGACCAGAAGAACTCTGTTGCCGCCGCTCTCCCGAGCAAACTCCCCCACTCGGACCACACTGCCAGCACCAAAAACCAAACGCGTGCGGGGCGCGTACTCGAACGCCGGCAGCTCGGTGAGGCCTGGGGGAATGGACGTCATGCAGCCACTACGCTCGCTCGATCGACCGTCGCTTGTAAAGAAACTCGAACATGTTGCCTTCGTGTGGCTGATCCCAGGAGATCTTCATTGTCGAAATAGGTCCGAGATTCAAACGTTCGATGAGTGGGGAATCGAGTAACTCCTGCGTAAACGCGGGGTCTTTGGTAATGGCCGTCACCACCAAGCTGGGTCCGATCTGCTTCAGCATTTCCCGCTGTGGCACTTGAACCACGCTGGCGTAAGGACACAGGAATTCCCGGTTGGCCAGAGGATGCGTGAAAGAATCGCAGCGGACAATCGTCGGCCGCAGATAGGTCCCACCCTGGAAAACGACCTGGCGGGGCCCCTGTCGATAAGTGGCCGTCACATCCTCAGCTCCGGCAATCTTCAAATCGGCCTCGATGGCGTTATTGATGTAATCAGCCATCTTGGGATTGGCAAAGCCCGAGAGCTTCGCAGCCTCGTTGTCGTTAGGCAGCGGCTCGATGGGGCCCAGCTTGCGCGCCAGAGCATCGGCAATTTCCGCCGCATACTTGGGGACCACGACAGCACTGGCGTTGATGCAAGAACGGCCACCATTATCGGAGATGCTGCCAGCCATCAGATCGATATACTCCGGCCAGTTCTCGATCTGGTCCTCACCGATCAAAATCTTGCTAAACCCTGGCCCATGGATCTGGATGGCCGGATTATTAGCATATTGTTGGGTGGTGTTCTTGTCCCCAAAGATGAGGGCACGTCCACAAGACTTGAGGATCTCGCCCGCCCCTTCATGGTCGGTCGCATAGAAACCGAAAGCCTCCGCGGGAACACCAGCTGCAATGAAGGCCTGAATGAGACGATAAGGGGTCCAAGGCTCCTCCTTTCCTGGCTTGATTACCACCGGGGTTTTGAGAGCGATCGCCGGAAGCCAAAGAGAGTTAACGGCCGGAGAGTTGCTGGGCATGACCAGCCCAAGCGCTTGAGTCGTCGGATAGTAGCTGCAGGGCGAGCCACTGACCACGCCGTAGCCGGTGTCGATAATGCTCAGATCCAAACCGCGAGTAAGACCGTTAAGGACGGTCTTCATCTCCAGAAGCGCGTGGTGAATTTTGGCCATGTTGCGACGCACCATCGCATACGGCAACCCGCTGGTAGCACTGAGAGTCTCCACATAATCCTGGGGTGACTGCTGATGGCCCTTGTCGCCCAACGGCAGTGTTCCATTGAGGAATAACCCCCCGGCCTTGGCGCTCAACTCGATCAGCTGAGACGTCGTAAATCGCCGCAGCGCGGCCCGCGCTGAACCGATTTTTTGCAAATCCTTGCGGATAATGCCGGCATTGACAGTGGAAACTTCGGCTCGGGCCTCCCCCGTCCGATGATCCTGGACGGTGATCTTATCCAAACTTTCATAAACCCGACCCAATCGAAGAACCGGAATGTGCGGTACAGTGCTCATGGCAAAACAATACGTATACGGACTATAGGCAGTTCTGGAAGTCTGGCTAGCCTGAATATTGATTTTCGATTTTTTTGGCTTCGCCCTTCACCCGGGGCCGTGTTGCCCCTAAGCTCACCCCCGTGATTAACAGCGAGGCCAAGCTGGCGGAGTGGTTGCCGTCCTTGGAGAACGCATCTTGGTTGGCGATTGATACGGAGGCGGACAGTCTGCACGCCTATCCGGAGAAGCTTTGCCTGCTGCAGATCGGTGTGCCGGGCGGCAACCGATTAGTCGACCCATTGGCGGGGCTGGATCTAAAGCCTTTGCTGGCTGCACTAAAGCCGCACACCCTGATACTCCATGGGGGCGACTACGACATGCGAATGCTGCGCAAGGACTTGGACTTCGTCCCTACGGCCGTGTTCGACACCATGTTGGCGGCTCGGCTGCTGGGAATTCGCGAGTTCGGATTGACTCACTTGCTATCCAGTTTCTTGGGCATCACCCTGGAGAAAGGTCCACAGAAGGCCAACTGGGCTCGGCGACCGCTCACTCCGCGCATGGAGGCCTACGCCCTGAACGACATCGCCCATCTCTGGCCCCTCTCCAACCTGATTCGCGATGAACTCAAAGCCAAAGGACGTCTGAGTTGGCACGAGGAGATGTGCCAGCGATTGATAGCGGACAACAGCCATGTCCCCCCTCCCGACCCGGACCTCATCTGGCGCATCAAGGGAAGTCGACACCTCCCCCCGCGCGCTCTGGCCGTCCTCAAAGAACTCTGGACGTGGCGAGAGCGCGAGGCGGTAGCCGCCAATCGCCCGCCGTATTTTATTCTCTCCTCTGAGATTGTCATCGCGCTAGCGGCCAGCAGCCTCGACGCCACTAAATCCTTGGAGGGTTTCCTCCCCAAACATCTGACCCCGCGCCGTCGGCGAGGCATTCTGGACGCGGTCCAACAAGGGCGTAAGGCTCATCCGTTGCCCAGCGTGATCCGCGTTCGTGCCACCCCTCCCACCGAGGCGAGCAAACGTCGGTTCGCCGAATTGGAGAAACGTCGCAACCAGCGTGCGACGGAGCTCGCCATGGATCCGACCGTCATCGCCAGCCGGGCCACACTCGCGGCTCTAGCCCAGGATTGGGACCAGGCTTCGGCCGAACTGATGAGCTGGCAGCGCGAGCTCCTCCGGGGCTGATCCCGACATGCCCAGCAACCCTGAGTTGAAGCTGCTGCTGGTCGAGGATAACCCCGGTGATGCCTCATTGGTCCGAGCTTATCTGGCGGAAAACCTGCACCACCACTTCACGGTGACCCATGTCACCTCCTTAGCGACGGCCTTAGCCCGGCTCAAGGACCACAACCCGGATTTAGTGCTGCTCGACCTCAGCCTGCCTGACAGCCAGGGGCTCGCCACCTTTCGACAAGTCAATCAGCAGGCCCCCGAGGTGCCCATCATAGTGATGAGTGGGGTCGAGGATGAGGATCTTGCCGCCCTGACGGTCCACGAAGGGGCGCAGGATTATCTGCCGAAAACGGGTCTGGATGGCAGGCTGCTGGGGCGATCGATTCGTTACTCGCTCGAGCGAAAGCACATCGAAGACGCCCTTGCTCACGAGCGCGACCTGCTTTACACCATTATCGACAATGTCCCCGATCGGATCTTCATCAAAGACCTTCACAGCCACTTCCTGAAAACCAATCGATCCTTGGCGAAGCGATTTGGGCTGACACATCCACGCGAGATGGTCGGGAAGTCCGATTCCGATTTCTTTGCCCAGGGTCACGCGGAGCTGGCCCGTGTCGATGAGCAGGAGATTATGCGGACCGGCCAACCCATGCTCGACAAGGTGGAATGCGAGGCCTTGCCGGATGGCACCACCAACTGGGTCATCACCTCAAAGCTGCCGCTGAGCGACAAAACCGGCCGGTTGCTCGGAACCTTTGGCATATCCCGGGACATCACCGCGCTCAAAATCGCCGAGCAGGCGCTGAGCACCGAGCGGAACCTCCTGCGCAGCCTCATCGACAATCTGCCCGACTACATCTACGCAAAAGATGTGGACTGCCGGTATACGCTAGACAATGAAGCCCATCGTCGCTTGCTGGGAGTCAGCCGCATGGAGGAGGTCATCGGAAAGAAGGTCACCGACTTTTTTCCCGCCAACCTAGCCAGCAAGTACGACGCTGACGACCAGACGATCGTCCGCACCGGACGCCCCATGATCAACCATGTGGAGCGGGCCGTGGATCGGTCCGGAAACGCCCGTTGGCACTGCTCGACCAAGATTCCTTTGCGCGACGAGACAGGCCAGCTCAGCGGCTTGGTTTGCATCACCCGGGATATCACCGAGACCCACGAAGCGCAGGAAAAGCTCGAGAAGGCAAACGTTGAACTCGGCCGAAATCGCGAGGAGTTGATGCGCGCCTTGACTGAGCTGCAGGCCTCCCATCGGCAGCTCAAGGATGCCCAAGGCCAGTTGATCCAGGCAGAGAAGCTGCAATCCATCGGCCGACTGGCAGCCGGGGTAGCCCATGAGGTCAAGAACCCGCTCGCCATCATCCGCATGGGCCTCGACCACCTGGCTCAGGAAATTTCCGACACGAACGCCGAAGGCCAGCTCACGTTGCGCGACATGCGCGAAGCGATCCAGCGGGCCGATGGCATCATCCTGGGACTCCTAGACTTTGCGCGACCCCGAGAGCTGAACACCAAGCCGCATGACCTCAATGCCGTGGTCGAGCAAACCGTCAGCATGGTTCGATTCGCCGCGAAGAAGTCCAAGGTCAAACTGGTCCGGGAGATCGCGCCCGATCTGCCGCCCATCTGGATCGATCCTGACAAGATCAAGCAGATCCTGCTCAATCTCATGACCAACTCCATCCAAGCCCTGTCCCAGGAGGGAGGCACCGTCAGCGTGCGCACGCGGCTTAAGACCCTCGAGGCGGAGGATATTTCCACGGTCCGTGACGCCCGGGTGGCCCACGCCTTTCACGCTGGGGACAAAGTCGTGGTACTCGAAGTCCGCGACAACGGGCCAGGCATTCCGGCTGACAAAATCTCACAGATTTTCGATCCCTTCTTCACCACGAAGGAACCGGGCAAGGGTACCGGGCTCGGTTTGAGCGTCACCCGAAAGCTGGTGGAGATGCACGGCGGGACCTTGGAGATAAGAAATCGGAAAAGTGGTGGAGTTCTGGCATCGATCTGGTTAAAGGTCTAATGGCTTTATGGAAAAGAAACGTATCCTGGTGATCGACGACGAAACCTCTTTCACGCGGATGGTCCGTCTGAATCTGGAAAAGACCGGCCGCTTCGAGGTTCGCGAGGAGAACTCAGCTCCCCAGGCGCTCACGACGGCCCGGGACTTTCAACCCGACCTGATCCTGCTGGACGTGCTCATGCCCAGCATGGATGGAGGGGATGTTGCCGCACAAATAAAACGCAATCGACAGCTTAAAGGTGTGCCGATCGTGTTCCTGACCGCGACTGTCTCGGCGCAGGAGGCTGGCAAAGGCGGGCTCAATAGCGGAGGCGAGATTTTTCTGGGAAAACCGATCAGCGCTGAGCAACTCATCCAGGTTATTGATGAACAGCTGCCCAAAGATCCGCCGCCGACCGACGAGCAAGCTTCAGTCTTACCAGCTTAGGATTCGCGAAAGAATACCTTGAGCAAATGATGAGTGTTTTAGGATGAACTCGATCAAGACGGATGAGAAAGCGACCTCCGCGCACACGTTGTTTAGTTCGGACGAGGCAGCTCTACTTTTGAAGACTCTGAATGAAACCTCAGAAGTCGGGGCGCTCTCCGCGAAGAGCCAGGATGTCCCGCCGGATTCTCCGCCAGTTGGCAACCGGATCCTTTGATCCCGTCCCTCCATGAGAGCCGGTGGCACTGATTGAAGTGAACCACCCAGCTCCGGGCACTTTAGACGAAGAGGACGCTGACTGCTTCTTCCCCAAACTTGGGCTTTCTTCCCATTCGGTCTAACCCTAGGCTCGGCGAGCCACCGCCTCATTCTATGAAGAGCACTTCGGCCAGCCAGGTTGACACAGTCGGAAGAGACAGCACCGAGTCGGATGTTTCGGCGCAGCCGATTCTCGAGGCAGTCGGTTTGAGGAAAGCTTTTGGCGGCACGATGGCGGTGGACGGCACGAATCTGACGGTGTATCCGGGAGAGATCTATGGGTTCCTGGGGACGAACGGAGCGGGCAAGACGACCACCATCCGTCTCCTAATGGGCATCCTGAAGCTCGATGCCGGTTCACTGCGGCTGTTCGGTGAGGCGACGCAGCGAACCTCTCTCGAACAGAAGCAACGGATTGGATATGTTTCACAAGAACCCGCGTTTTACCCCTGGATGACCTGCCGCTACTTGGGGCGGTTTGTCGGCGGACTGTATCCCTCGTGGGACAGCACGGAGTTCGAACGCCTCCTCGATCTCTTCGAACTTCCGCGCGATCGCCGGGCGGAACAGCTTTCGGGAGGGATGAAGGCCAAGCTGGCGTTGGCCTTGGCCCTGGCACCGCGTCCGGATCTGCTCGTACTGGATGAGCCCACAGCCGGATTGGATCCATTGGCGCGTCGGGAATTCATGGATACGATTGTCACGGAGGCTCGCACTCATCGAAGGACCACGTTCTTCTCCTCCCACCTGATCGATGAGGTGGAGCGATGTGCTGATCGGATTGGGATCATCCAAGCGGGGCGGATGCGCTGGGAGGGCCCGCTCGGGGTGTTGCGTCGTGAAGTCAGGCGGATCGCCGTAAAGGTTGGCTCCTCGGCTGAGCTGCCACCCACTTTTGCCGTGTGGAAGGAGGAGAGCGTGGAAGGGCAGCGAGTGTTGATGGTGCGGGCATTGCTGACAGACTGGGACAGCCTGCCGGACGGTTGCTCCCTCCATCCGACGCAGCCGAGTCTCGAGGATATTTTCATTGCCTGTGTGAGCGGGCGGAGAGGGGCGGCATGATCCGCTGTTTGCTGGGCAAGGAGCTCCGGCAGCACTCCCTCACGCTCGCACTGCTGTGGGGAGCCTTGGCGCTGGTTTTCATCGGCCTTTCAGCAGGGCATTCCGCGTTGGGGATGGCGGGAAGTCGCTTCGATGCGGTCCGAACGTTTTTGCTATTCGGTTTGAGTCTGGGTGCACTGACGCTCGGGCAGTTACTCGTCGCGTCTGAGTTCCAGCACCGCGTCCCGGTCTTTGTGGAAGGGCTTCCCCTCTCACGTGGCTGGATGTTCGGCGTGAAGTTCGTCCTAGGAGCGACCTTCCTCGAAGCCGTCGCGGTTGCAGCCTTGGGAGGCTCGGTGTGGATGGGGCGGTACAGCGAATGGATCACCAGCCGCTTTTTATGGATCTTGCTCTCCACGACGATGATTTGGACCGTCTTTGTGTGGGCGGCGGCTTACTTGACCGCCTTCCTGGGGCGCTATCGATTCCTGGCCTGGGGCGCGCTGCTCGCGGTGGCGGGGGCGCTGGGGGAACGATTCAAGGTGGATCTCCAGACGATACCTCCGCTGTCCCTCCTGGGGATCCGGTTTGGATATGAGGGGTTGGAGTGGGATTCAGCAGCGCTGGGCATCACCCTGACCGTGGCGGCCGGATTGTTCGTCGCGGCACTCTGGCTGGGTGCATCGCAAAACGGGGATCGGGCCGCGGCCTTGGCCCGCCCGATGAAGCTCCGTGAAAAACTCAATCTCACCGCCGTGGTGGGCATGGTCATCATGTTGTTCACCCACCACCTGACTCAGGAGGAACGCAAACAGCCGCTGCTCATCCCGGGGAGTGAAGTGCTTCGGGAGGGTAAGGCGGTTGTCGAATGGTCCTCGGCCGCGCCTCTGGAAGAGGCCCGGGATTTTCGTCGAGGCCATGAGCTGATGGAACGGCTGGCAAAGGAGTTGGCCGCGCTCGGCGATTACCTCCAGGCGCAATCGCTCCCGCACCTCGTGGTTATCCACCGGGCCGACCTCGGTCCGCAGGAATTCAAACGAGGGGAGCTCGACTCCGCTCAGGGCTGTCTGGTGCGGGTCAACCTGCTGGCATCCGATCTGGATGAGCGGAGGTTCTTCGGCTGGGTAACCGAGCAATGCTTGATTGCCAAGAGCCACGGCCGGGCGACGCTGGAATCCCGGGCCTGGGTTCTCGACGGGTTCGTCCGATTGTGGTCGGAGCGCGACCCGGCGGTGCGCACACTCCAGCTCGGGACGGAGACGAAGCGTGTCGCACAATCCTTGGCTCCCCAACGGTTGGATGTTCCGGGAGTCCGGCGTTGGCGAACTTTGGTTCGCGATCAGGGGACCAACACCGCCACCGCCGCGGCCGCCCTCGGACTGGCGAGCCTGGGAGAAGGAAATCAGGGTGACGGCCTCCGCCGGTTCCTGGCGCACATGCTGGGACGGGAAACCCCGAAGGATTGGCGAGCCTGGCTGCGCGATCTCTGGAGCCCGCCTAGCTCGGTCATGCGGACCACGACCGGGGTCCGTTTCCCCGAGTTTGTCGAGCGCTGGCAGCAGGCCTTGGCGAATGCTCCACCGTCGGGTCCCTTGCCGCCATGAGAGGCCTGCTCACCAAGGAACTGCGGATGTTGGTTCCCTTCCTGGGGCTGTATCTGTTTTTGACGGCGGTGTCCGTGTGGGTCGCCCCCAGCGATCCGGTCTTCCCCGATCTCCCGCAGCCGGATCTGCACAAGTTTTTCACCGAATTTCTGACGAATCTGGTGGGCAATCAGTGCTTCTTTGGCCTGTTGATCGGGGCAGGGTTGTTGGTGAACGAGGAGGAGAACGGCACGCTGGGGTTCCTCGACGGACTCCCGGTTCGCCGGACGACGGTGTTCGCAGCGAAGTGGATTGCAGGCTTCCTGGTGCTCACCGCAATGCTCGTCATGGATTGGGGGCTGGGGGTGGGATCGCTCGGGTTGTCCTGGGAATCCACGCGTCCTCCGTTTCCTTGGGGCGATCTGCTGAAGGTGTGGTTGCTGGCTCAGGGCATATCGTTCCTGTGCCTGGGAGTGGCTTTGTGGCTTTCCCTTCTCCGCCGTTGGCTTCTGATCGGAGTGGGGATCCTGGGGTTGTTCCTCGTGTGGCTCGAGTTGGATCAGTTTCGCTGGATGGCCTGGCTCAGCCCGTTCTCCCTGATGTCACTCAGCGTGGTTCAGAACGGTGTGCAAATTCCCGCGGAACCCCTCCTGAGCCAGATTGGGATTGGGGCCGTGGCGGCGCTCGTAGCTCTGGGGGGCTTCCACCGGATGGGAACGACGACCACGAATACTTGGGCGGCGTGGGTAAACCGTTCCCATCCGCGGGCACAGCTTTTGAGGCTGGCATCCTGGGTTCTGGGAATCGCAATCTTCGGCTCTATGATCTGGGGAGTGGGGAAGCTGGCGGAACGCGACGGTTCGAGCGGTGAAATGGAAAACCCTCTAGCGAGCGAAAAGGCGTTTCGTAGCCTGTCCAACCAGAACTACCGGTTTTTGTTCTGGGACTCGGACCGAACCAGCACCGTGGACTTGCTTCAGCACGCGGATGCGGCCTACGGGGATGTCGCAGCATTGCTAGGGGCACCCCCGCGACGGGATCTGATCCTGGTGGATCTCGGTTCCCGGACCCGTCCGGAGGTGTTGGGCCACGCGCATTGGAAGAAGATTCATGTGGACCGGGCCTCGTTGGGGACGCCCATGGCCAGAACTGTGCTGATCCACGAGACGGCGCATGTCCTCCTCGAGGAGCTGAGCCAAGGTCGAGCCAGTGAACAGTTTCGTTTCACCCGATTCTTTCACGAGGGGCTGGCCACTTACGTGGAAAACAAATTCGCTTCCTCCCCCCGGCCGCGGGAGGAGTCGGACGTGGCCGCCGCGGCTGCCCACCGCTGGCGACCGATGGAGTTCGAGGCGTTAGCGGATGATCACAAGCTAATCGCGGAGCGCGACGCGAAGCTGGTTTATCCGATGGGGGCAGTTTGGTGCGAGGCCCTGGTCGAATGCTACGGGGAAGGTGGGCTCGGTGAGGTGGCGCGGGCGATGAGCAAGGTTCATGCAGCACCGAAGGACGCCCGGACCTTTTGGAGTGAGGTCCTGGGCCGTGCCGGACAGGATTTAGAGCGGGTGAACGCCGCGTTCGCAAAGAGATTGGGTATCATCGCGTCCTCCAATGCCCCGGTCCTGACTTCCTTGCCACGACTGCGTGCCCGCGCGAGCTTGCGGGGCGATGTGGTGTGGGTCCAGGTGAGCTTCGAGGGGAACTCCCCAGGCCGACTCTCCTTGGAAGCTCGAGTGAATCCGGACCAAGGCCTCATCGGCGTGGATTCGGTCCTTTTGTCCGATGGCGAAGGGTTTCGTTTGGACCGGGCTAGATACGCCGGCGAAGCGGTCTGGGTAGCCCCCGGCTGGATGGTAACTCTCCCCGATGGGGCGAGTTTCGAAGTCTTCGAGCCGTGGGGTCAGATCCCGGTCGAAAGATAGTCAACGAGCGCGGCTTCGCTATCGGTTTGCTCGTTCACTGGCCGATTGTTACCCGCCGGCGCGCAAAACGGTGTGACCTCCGATGGGTTCGGCATCCGCCACCGAGCCCCGAACCTTCACCCAACGCACCAAGAACGGCCAAAGTCCGGGGCCACCTGGGTCTTACCTGATCTCATGCCAGTGGGATCGACGTTGGGGAACATGCTCACCAGGACAGGGAATTGCTGTGAACAGTGATTGAATTTCATTCGTCCCTTCGACATTGTGACCCCCGCATGGACGAACTGGATGAAGTCTTGACGTGCCGATTGGACCTCGGCCGTAAGGTGGTGGAACCCTGCTCAATTGTCATTTTTGGAGCCAGCGGGGACCTGACTGCCCGTAAGTTGATCCCCGCCTTGTATCATCTGTACGTCGAAAAGCGCCTGCCCAGCCCCTTTAGGATCATTGGTTTTGCGCGACGCGAAAAGTCAGATGCCAGCTGGCGCGAGGAGCTGAAGCTCGCGTTTCAACAGTTCTCCCGAACCAAGCAGGTGGACGAAAAAGTGTGGGCCGAGTTTGCTGCCAACCTCGTCTACTGCCAGGGAGACCTCGCCGAGCCCGCCGCCTATGCCAAGCTTAGCGGCATCCTCAGTTCCTTTCCCACTCCCGAACTCCAACGCAACCTGCTGTTCTATCTTTCCATCTCCCCCAGCCAATTTGCGCAAGTGGTGGAGCATCTCAACAACGCCAAGCTGCTGAGCCGACATCCGCTGAACGGAGGATGGCAACGTGTCGTCGTCGAGAAGCCCTTCGGCCACGATTTAGCATCGGCCCAGAAGCTCAACGGCGACCTGACCCAGTTTGCGCAGGAGAAGCAAATCTACCGCATCGATCACTACCTCGGCAAAGAGACGGTCCAGAACATCCTCATGTTCCGGTTCTCGAACTCGATCTTCGAGCAGCTGTGGAACCGGCAGTCGGTCGATCATGTTCAAATCACGGTCGGTGAAAGGCTCGGCGTCGGGGGGCGAGGAGGCTACTATGAAGAAGCTGGCGCCCTGCGCGACATGCTGCAAAACCATCTGCTGCAGGTACTCGCCTTAGTCGGTATGGAGCCGCCGGTTTCTCTGGAAGCGGAAGCCGTCCGCGACGAGAAGGTAAAACTGTTGAGCTCGGTGCGACGCTGGCAGCCGGAGCAAATCGCCAACAATGTCATCCGCGGCCAATACACCGCAGGGCTTTTCGATGGGGTCAATTGTCCGGCTTACCGTCAGGAACCGAAGGTCAATCCAGCGTCCAACACGGAAACCTTCGTAGCCATGCGGCTGTTCGTCGACAACTGGCGCTGGGCAGGAGTTCCTTTCTTCCTTCGCACCGGCAAATACCTGCCGTTCAGCGCCAGCGAAGTGCGGATTCAATTCCGGCCTACTCCCAATGTGCTCTTCGCCGCCCAGTGTGGCGCCAAGCTCGACGCCAACTCGATCACCCTGCGGTTGCAGCCAAACGAAGGCATCACCCTCCGATTCAATGGCAAGGTCCCCGGCAACTCCTTGCAGATTCGTCCAGTCCGCATGCATTTTAGCTACGATACCGAGTTCGGGGCCTACACGCCGGAGGCGTATGAGCGGCTGCTGCTCGAGGCGATCGCCGGCGATGCCACCCTCTTCATTCGCCGCGACGAAGTCGAAACCGCGTGGGGCATCGTGGATCCCATCCGGGCGGGCTGGGGGGACAAGCCACTTACCGAACGGGAATTCTATCCTGCCGGAACCTGGGGTCCGCGCAGCGCCGAGGAAATGTTAAACTTTCACGGCCGCACTTGGCGCAACCCGCAGCCGGCGACCTAATGAATCGAGTCGACTTGATGCAGTTTGAGAGCGACGTGCTCCTGGCCGCCAAGGCGGCCGAGGATTGGCTCGAATTGCTGGCCTCTCCCATCCACTCCGCCAGGCCGTTCACAGTTGCACTTTCAGGAGGGAGGATTACCAAGACTTTTTTCGCACACGCCGTGCAAAAGGCGAGAGCTCGTGGGTTCTCTCTCAAAGGAGTCCATTTCTTTTGGGCCGATGAGCGCTGCGTACCCCCGGATCATCCTGAAAGCAATTTCGCGGTGGCGCAGGAACTCATGCTCGAGCCCTTGGGAATCCCCACTTCCAATATCCATCGCATTCGCGGCGAGTTGCCCCCGGACGAGGCGGCCCGGTTTGCCACGTCGGAACTGAAGGCGCTCTTCCCCGACACGGAACCGAGTCCGCCGCTCGATCTCGTTTTCCTGGGGATGGGCGAGGATGGCCACGTGGCTTCGCTCTTTCCCGGAGATCCCTTCGAAGAGACCCACGAAACACCCTGGTTCCGTCCGGTGGTCGCCTCCAAACCACCGCCGCATCGGATCACCATGAGTTATCAGCTGATCCAGGCGGCGAAGCAGGTCTGGGTGCTGGCCTCCGGCAAAGGCAAGCAGGACGCCTTAGCTTCCTCCCTCATCTCCAGGGAGCTGCCGCTCGGCAAAGTACGAGCCTCACGACCCTCACTGCGCATCTTCTCGGATATAAGCAGCTGAGCGAAAAAAAAGGGGGCGGACCCAAAATTGGGTCCGCCCTGTGAATGACGATACGAATGGACTTAGTCCAATCCTAAGTGGCTCTTATTGGCGAACTCGATAGAACCGCTTGGCGGCCTGCGCCGGATTCACGGTGAGCGTATTTCCAGCAGGTGCCGGAGTGACATCCACCCAGTTCGCCGGGCTCAGGGACTCGCTGGATTGCAGCGTGCCACCGGTCCAACCAATTTCAACGCCAGCGGCAACCGGCTTGGCACTAACCCGAAGTACCTGAGCCTCCCCGCCGAGAAGGCGAGCGTTGTCGAAGTAGCCCGTCACGATGTCAGTGGCGGCGGCCACATAGGCACCAAACCCGAAGGTCAGTCCCGATGCATAGGGGAAGGGAATCTCCGCCCCTAAGATTCCATTGAGGAACAGTTTCGCCGTCGCACCATTCACCACGATCTTCATCCGGGCCGACTTCTGATCGTTGAATCCCGGGCCGTCAAAGGCGGCGATATTGATTCCTTCGCCACCCGCATTGTCATCTTCTGCCTCGATCACGCGATTATAGCGCCAACCGTAGTTGTCTCCGTCATGGGCAACATTATCGGCGAAGAGTATCGAGTGCCCCGCGCCGTCCTTAACCCAGATCCCAGTTCGCTGCTGCGCACCTGTGCCCGTGACAAGAACGAAGTCGTGCAAAACACGGTCGATCTCGAAGGTCAGCGGAGCGGTCAAACTCGCGGCGTAACTCTGAGCAGTGAACAATCCCAGTCCCGGCCAGGCGGACGAGAGGGCTTCGACGTTGATCTTGACCAAGCCATTCTCAACTGTGATGGCGGAGGTCTCCTCTCGAGGTGAGCCAGTGCCGAACGGAGTATTGTCCAACACCCAAAGGCCGGTATCGAACTCTGTGCCTGAGAAGGTGTCCGCAACCAGCACCTGCGGGTCCGCCACCACTTCAACCGCCAGGGATCCATTGACGCACGCTCCTGGGCTGCTGGTGATATCGAACACCGTGGTTCCTTTCCCAACGCCTGCGACCACGAATGTCTGGGAGTTGGCCGTGCCAGCAGCGAAGTTAAGTACGACACTCCCGCTAGCGCTGCCGTTGGGCACCGCTACCGTCTTGTCTCGGCTCGTCACCGTCACAGTGGCCGAAGCAATGTCATTCAGCAGCTGGGGAATGGTTATGGTAACCTGCTTGTTTGCTTCACTTTGGGTCATAGTGACCAGTTGAGGATCCAACGTGATGCAGGGAAGGACCTGCTGCACCTTGGCGCTGTCGTATTGCACATGGACCGTGTCACCCACCGCTCGGGAATAAGCGCCCAGTTCGAAGTGAATTCCTGAGTTTACCTCAAACGGGAAACTTCCCCCGAAGACTTCATCCAGGAACACCTGCACCGTCGAACCATTCGCGACGAGCCTCATCCGATGGCCTCCCGTGTCGGTAACGCCCGCAAACGCAGTCAGTGTGGTTCCACTGCCCTCCGGATTGCCGGGATTCACGTTCACCTCCCAGTTATTCTCCCCGACATTCTGCGCGAAGAAGACGTATTTCGATCGATCGGCAGTGGTGATGTAAACGCCGCTGCGGCCAGCTGTGCCGACTTGCTCCAGAAGCACTCGATCCACGTCGAACACCAGGTTGAGGTCCTTGTTGGCGGTGAAACTCTGAACCGTGCGTATGGAGGCGCCGGGCCAGTAGTCACTGTCCGTGGAACCGGAAATATCGAGCAAGCTGTCGACCTGGCTCACGGCAAAGGTACCCGTCCCGCTGGCTTCAAACCCGCGATCCACCACTTGCCAGCGAGTGAGATTCAGACTCGCTTCAGCAAAGTCCTCGTCCAGAACCGTTCCAGGACCACCAACAACGGTCACCTTCAATGGATTGGGGGAAAGCAAATCACCCTCGATCGAGAACGCCGCCGCACCAAGCCCAACGCCCCGAGCGCGGAACGTTGCCGTGTTGCCCCCGCCCGCAGGGAAAACCAGATCAAGGGATCCCGCTACGCCGCCGTCGGGTATGGCCGCAGAGGGGTCGCTGCTCACCACCTTCAAGGTGATTGCCTTTTGGGCATTAAGGCCCGTGGGGATGCGCACGGTGATGGGGGCGCTAAGCGCACCCACTCGAACTCCAGTCTCCGAGGGAGAAAAACCCGCCCCCCCCGTGGTCTCAATGATCAGATTATCCCAGGTCGTGTCCGCTGTGTCGTTGTTCGCACGAGCATAGGAGCCAAACTCGAACACGACCGGAGAGAACGGGAATTTGACCTCAGCGCCCTGGACCCCGTTCAGCAGTAGCTTTACGGTCTTGCCATCAGCGATCATACCCATCTGATGGAGTCCTCCGTTATCGAAGTTACCCCCGTTGAATGCCACAATATCGGTCCCGCTACCCGTGGGCACATCGCCGTCCTCACCGATCTTGCGGTTGAAGCGCCAGCCGCCTTCGGCACGCACATCAGCGAATAGAACATACTTGTCCCGGGTCTCGTTCAGAATCCATAGCGCACTGCGAGAGGCCGTGCCAATCCCAGCTTCCGCCACGCGATCAATCGTCAAGGTCACCGTCGCTTCGTCGGATGCCTCGAACGTCGGCACGAGCCGCAGGGTGCCGCCGGACCACCATTGCTGGCTTGTGGTACCCACAAAGCGAATGGCCCCGCCAGAAGCCTCCGCGTGGATGTCTCCCACTCCACCCTCGAAGAAGGGAGCGTCGGGAACGTAACGAGAGGGTTCGATCGTACCTGCGGAGAAATCGTCCTCAAAGACCCGGGTGGTGGTGGGTGTCAAGGTCTCCACCTTGATGTTGTCAAACGTCGTGTTGGCAGTGTCGTTGTTCGCCCGGGCATACGCGCCAAACTGGAAGCTTATCTTGCTAAACGGAAACTTAACTTCCTGTCCAACGACCCCATCCAAGAGGAGTTTTACTGTCTTGCCATCGGCCAGGATGCTCATCTGGTGAAGCCCCCCATCGTCGTAGGTACCGCCGTTAAAGAGAGCGATATCCGTGCCGCTGCCGGTCGGAACGTCGCCATCTTCGCCAATCTTCCGATTGAATCGCCAACCGCCCTCAGCGCGCACGTCGGCAAACAAAACATATTTCGTCTTCGACTCGTCCAGGATCCACAGCGCACTGCGCGAAGCGGTGCCTACGCCGGCCTCGGAAACACGGTCCAAGGTGATCTGAACTGGAGTTTGCTCGGTTGCAGTGAAGGTCGGAACTACCCGCAAAGTCCCTCCGGACCACCACTGAACGGAGGTTGTGCCTACAAAACGGAGGACCCCATCGGCCGCCTCTGCATGGATATCGCCAGTGCCTCCCTCGAAGAAGGGGGCATCCGGTTGGAACTTCGCTGGATCGATCGCACCCGAGCCGAAGTCATCCGAGAACACGAGTTTACCTTCGCGGATGGTCTGAACCTGCAGGTTATCCCACGTGGTGTTGGCGGTGTCGTTGTTTGCCCTGGCATAGCTGCCGATGTGAAACAAAACCTTAGAGAAGGGAAACTTCACTTCCGCACCCTCAACCCCGTCGAGGAGCAGCTTCACGGTCTTACCGTCAGCCACGATCGACATCCGGTGCAGCCCAGCGTCATCGAAGCTTCCACCATTGAACGCAGCAATGTCCGTCCCACTCCCAGTTGGCACGTCGCCATCCTCACCGATCTTGCGGTTGAAGCGCCATCCGCCCTCAGCCCGAACGTCGGCAAAGAGCACGTACTTGGTCTGGGTCTCATCGAATATCCACAGAGCGCTACGCGAGGCGGTACCCACCCCAGCCTCTGCCACGCGATCAATGGAGAAGGCTACCTTGGACTGTTCCGTTGCCGTAAATGTCGGAACCACCCTCAAGGTCCCACCAGCCCACCATTGGGCGCTAGTCGTGCCCACGAAGCGAAGCACCCCGTCTCCGGCCTCCGCGTGGATGTCGCCCACCCCTCCTTCGAAGAAGGGTGCGTCCGGCGCATACTTCGCCGGATCAATCACACCCGAGGAGAAATCGTCCTCAAAAACGACAGAATTGAAATCAGCCGAGGCCGGAATGGCCTGTAGGAACAGGAAGCCTGCTACCAAAGCAGCGAGGGCCCTGGATAAACTCGCTGCCAGGCAGGGAGAGGCAGGAGGGTCTCTATGGACAAGACTAAACATATGATCCTTTGTTGTGAGTTGGAATAAGACACGCCCCAAGGCTGGGCTCCATCCGACGAAGAGAATGAAATTGGGAATTCCATCTCAATGCGGATAGCCAAAACAACCCAAACAGGAGTCGTTTGTTCATGCGCTGCTAGACAGTGTCTTTAGGGATTAACGAAGTGGGTAAAGATTAACTCGACCGAGGTCAAGCCACAATTTGAGTCGGCTCCGGCTTCGACCTCGGGTATGAGTATTTCCGGGTGAGGCTTGGTCGTGTGTTCGAAGTTTCGCCTTCAGCCTGATGACCGAGCCGCTACTCCCGAATCCCGGGCTGGAAGCGCGACAGGTTCATCGATCCTTTAGTTACGGGAACCTCTTCCGTCCGACCGTTCGGCCACCGAATCCATACCGCGCTCAACTCGGTAGGGCGGGCCAGCAGCAGGGTCGTACCATCTTGCGACCCCGAGCCATTGCCCAGACGCACTTCCTGGAGCGGTCCTTGCTCGCCATTGAAGTAGATCGGACGCACGCTGGTACCGATGGCCTGCCGGTTCCCTGGTCCACCCTGGAGCTGCAGCCGCAAACCCGCAAGAGCCAGCTGATTTCGAAGCAATCGAGTGGCCCCTTGATGCTGTCCCACGACCGCATCAAGCCGACCGTCATGATCAAAATCGCAGCTCGCAACCCCTCGGCCCTCGCCCAAAATCAAGAGTCCGCTGCGGTCGGCTCCGACGGCGCTAAAGGTGCCATCTCCCGCACCCTTCAACCAGAGGCCAGCACCGGCGTCCTGCCGGGATTCGCCTGGGCGCGTGCCGAAGGTGTTTTGCGACAAGAGCAGGTCCTGACAGCCGTCGCCGTCAAAGTCGCCAACCCCAATGCCAAAAACCGGCGACACTTGTGCCAAAACAGGCAAAGGCCGAACCTCAAACGAGTCACCTCGATTCAGCAGCACAACTGAGTCAAAGCTGGCAGCCGAGACGGAGGCAAGTTCTGGCAGGCCGGCCGAAAGCACTTCCGCCAGACCCGCCCGACTCATCGCCGCGAACGTTGGAAAAGATTCCTGCAGGGAGGGAAACTCTCGTCGCAAGGAGCCCAGATCCAGTGCCGGAACCGACCGGCCGAGCCCATCGTCAACATGGGACTCCAATAGCGCGAAAGTTCCGTTACCAGAACTGTCTCCATAGCTCAGGGTCGTCGGATGTGCAGAAAATCGATTCCGAAAATGGTTCCTCCCCCAGTTTCCCATAACTAAATCCGGCCTCCCGTCCGCATCGAAATCTCCCGCTGCCAGCGAGGTCCACCATCCGGTAAATGCCGAAAGCCGCCGCGGCGGAGGAATTGGCGAGGGCACCTGGCGCCAAACCAACTCGGGATCCAGATGCTTCCAACCTGAGCCCGTGCTTGCCAAAAGTCGAATGCTACCCCAGTCGCATGCGATCACCAGATCCGGTCGGCCATTCGTATCCAGATCACTAAACAAGGCCCCGCTCACCAGTCCGATTCGATCGAGGAAGTGACTCCGCACGGAGTCCACGCGCCACTGTCCATCATGGTTCAGCAGCATTCCCGACGTAGCCGGAGCAGGGTATTGTCCAGGGATGCACCGGGAACCGATGAATAGGTCGAGATCTCCATCGCCATCCACGTCCGCCAGAGCCATGGGGCCCGTGCTTTGCTCGCTACGCCAGGCATCATCCCGAAACTCCCCCGTTACTACCGAAAATTCTCGGAGCCCCGATCGGGGACCTGAGCCGACCGCTTCGTTAGCCAATCCCAGCAGCAGAGCTCGATTGGTCTCATTTGGTTGCCAGCCCAGGACCACGTTCAGGTCTCTGTCCAAAGGCGCCTCAAGCGGCTTGGCTCGCTGGCGAATAAACTGCCCCTTACCATCATTCCGAAAGACTCCCAACCGACCTCCCTTCCCCCCGCCCACAAGGAGGTCTTCCCATCCATCGCCGTTAAAGTCGAACCACGCGACTCCCGGCCCAAGATCGGACAAACGCCGCGGCAACAGTGACTGGATAGCATAATCGTCGGTTGGCTCGTCGACGTGCAAGTGCTTCAGACTGGAACTCAGGTCCTCGAACAAGCCTGGCTGGACTTTCGCAACAGCCCGCCCACCGAGAGTGTCGGCGCTCGCTCCGCTCGGCTCCCGGATCTCATAGAGACAATTAACCGGCAAGTTAGTCAATTGCGTGATTCGTCCACCGGGCCAGCGAACTTCCAGTGCCACACGATTCGAGGCTGAGCCGGCAGCAAAGGTCCGGATTAGATCATCGCTGCTCATGTATCGGCCGCCCCCTCTCATCTCCTGGCTTTGCACAGGCAACCCGGGAACAGAAGCCTGAATGCGAGCACCAATCCCATGGGTGTTCCCATGAGTCCCTCGCAGTCGAATGGCAACACGGGGACGTGTCGTGTCGTTGCGGTAGATCAAAGGCGATGATCCCAGGCAGTTCACCACCACATCCAGATCTCCATCCCCATCTAAGTCAGCCGCCGCCATGCCGTGACTGAGCTGCCGGGAGTCAAACCCCCAAGCAGTGCCATGCGGCTCAAAACGCAGGTCGCCGCGGTTCCTAAAAGCAACGTTGGGGGTGTCCAAAACTGGAAACCGACGACGTAATTGAAGCTCCTCAAGAAAACTCATCGGACGCTGCTTCTTGAGATCGTCGATTTCCTTGGCCACATCCGCATGCTGCGCATCGCGCCCGTGACCTGTCGTCAGCAAGAGGTCCTCAAACCCATCCAGATCCACGTCCAGGAACAGTGGACACCAGGACCAATCAGACGCTTCCAAACCACACAGATGCGCCACCTCAGCATAGGTCCCGTTGCCCCGATTCCATAAAACCGTGTTGCGCGGGGATTGAGGGCGATCGCCTTGACTCGCACGGACCTGGCCAAAAGCCATGGCGTCCATCACCTGCACCTGCCTCCTCACATGGTCGGGGCTTAACATGTCCGCCACGAACAGATCGTCTCTGCCGTCACGATCCAGATCCGCGACATCCACCCCCATGGAAAACAGGCTCGTCTGTCGAATCGCCTCGCGCGCCAGCGCACGAAAGCGTCCCTGGCCGTCGTTGATCCAGACCCGGTCCGGGGATTGAAAGTCGTTGCACACATAGAGGTCTGGCCAGCCGTCGCCGTTCAAGTCATGAAACATGGCGGAGAGACCCCAATCGTAAGGGATCGATGCCCGATCACCCGATTCGTCGAGGAACAGGCCGTCAGTCCAGCTAACAGCCCTAAATCGGCCTCCTCCCTCGTTCAAGAAAAGTTGATCGGCCTCCCCGTTCTCCAACACACCGGACGCTTGGTCAAATGTGAATCTCCCGACCAAGTCAGGATCAGTCGCTGGCTTGCGATTAACGGCCAACAACTGGAAAAGCCCGTTCGTGCGCCGAACATCGAACTGGATCTCGGGCATATCACGCATCGTGTCACTCCGGTAGTTGACCACATAAACGTCAAGTCTGCCGTCGCCGTTGACGTCTGCCAGAGCCAGTGATGTACTGCCACGGTTGCTCTGCAAACCGGATTCCGCCGTCGCTTCCCTAAAATGACCGACCCCATCGTTCAGGAAGAGCCGCGTGCCTCGGGCGATACCATTGACCAGGAGGTCGAGGTCACCGTCACCGTCAACATCGGCGAATGCTGCTCCGGTCGAGGCCTGGTCGGCGCAAGCGACGCCCGCCTTGTCCGTCACTTCCTCAAACCGCCAGCCACCTAGATTCCGGTACAAAGCATTGGGGCCATCCAAGCCGCACCAGTAGAGATCGCAACGACCGTCCCCATCCACATCCCCCGCGGCGACGCCCGAGCCATTGAGGAAAATCTGATTGGTCAAAGCGCGCGTTTCGGCCAGTTGATTGCTGAACGTGATACCGGAGGTTTCCGGCATCACTTGAACGAAACCCTCCCTGCCCTCGGCCGGCACTGACAAACTGAGCATTCTATAATCCCGTTCCAGTTTCCACAGCTCGGAAACCGCGCCCTCAGCAGTTGGAACCAGGCTAACGATGCTGTTCAGAATGCCCCACAGCCAGCACCCGGCAAGGAAGCCAGGCGAAAGAAAGCACGGCAGATCGCTTCGACGGGTCATACAGTTGGTAGTAGTGCTTGTGAGCCTAAGCCCTGGGATGCTAGGGTCCAGTCCGAACTCCGAAACTCGTCCTGCGAACGTTGATTCCTTTCCGCCCATGAATTCGTATCTCCTGCAGAAATTCACCGGCCAAGCCCGCCTTGTTCATCTCGTCATGGCTTGCCTCCTACTCGCTCACGGATCGATGCCCGGAAAGGCCGAATCGACTCATGAGATCACTCTGAAGATGCTGAGCCAACGTGCTCGACAGCAAGCCGCGACCGCGCCCGCCTTAAGGAGCTTCCACGGATTTCAATTCACGGATCGGGTTGTCCAAAGCCAGATCCGCTTCCAACATCGGATCGTGGATGACGCCGGACGCGATTACAAAGCCGCCCACTACGATCACGGGAACGGTCTCGCCGTGGCGGACGTCGACGGCGACGATTTGCTCGATCTCTACTTCACCAACCAACTCGGAACCAACCAGCTGTGGCGCAATATTGGAGGCGGTCAGTTTGAGAACATCACCACACAAGCAGGGGTAGGCATGGCTAACCAAATCAGCGTGGGGGCCTCGTTCGCAGATGTGGACAATGATGGCGATCCAGACCTCTACGTCACGACGGTTCGGCATGGTAATCGTCTGTTTGAGAATCTGGGTAAAGGGGTGTTTCGCGATATCACCGTCCAGGCGGGGGTGCAGTACTCCGGCCACTCCTCATCGGCGGTCTTCTTCGATTTCGACCGGGACGGATGGCTGGATCTGTTGCTCGTCAACGTGGGGAAATACACCACCGATCAGAGGGGACGAGGAGGCTACTTTCTTTCTCATACGAATGCCTTTGCGGGACATCTTTTCCCGGAACGCTCGGAGACAAGCCTTCTCTACCGGAATCGCGGCGATGCCCAGCGCAAAACGCTACCAGGGCAGCCCGCCGCCTGGGCTGGATTTACGAACATCAATGCCGCCGTGGGTTTTGAGGATTTAGGCTGGAGCGGCGATGCAACCTTCACAGACCTGAATGAGGATGGGTTTCCAGATCTTTACCTGGCGAATATGCAAGGAGATGACCACTACTACGAGAATCACGCCGGCAAAAAGCTGGTCGACCGCACCGTTGATTATTTTCCAAAGACCCCGTGGGGAGCCATCCAGCCCCGATTCTTTGACTACAATCTCGATGGACTCATGGATCTCTTCGTAACCGACATGCACTCGGATATGACTCAGCCGCAGACGGAAAAAGCCCTCAATTTCGACCTTGCCATGGAGAAAGCCAAGAGCGAGGCGTTCTGTGCGATACAATGGTCTGAGGGGTATCTACAGGGATCGAGCAACAATCTCTTCGGCAATGCGTTTTATCTGAACTCCGGAAACGGTCGCTTTGCCGAAGTATCCACCGCGTTGGGCGTCGAAACCTACTGGCCCTGGGGCAGCAGCGCCGGGGATCTGAACGCCGACGGCTATGAAGACCTCCTCATCACAGCAGGCATGGGTTACCCCTTCCGTTACGCCATCAACTCCGTCCTCCTGAACGAAGGAGGGCAGAGGTTTGTGGACAGTGAGTTCATTCTGGGCGTGGAACCCCGCGGGGACCGACGCACCGAGAAGGTCTGGTTTGTGCTCGATTGTGATGGCGCAGATCGGAGCCGGCCTGAGTGCAGTGGGAGATCGGGGGAACTCCCGGTCATGGGCGCGCTAAGCAGCCGTTCCTCTGCAATATTCGACCTGGACAACGATGGCGACCTCGACATCGTCACCAGCGAGCTAAACTATCGCTCGCAAGTCCTGGTGAGTAACCTTTCGGAAAAGCGACCGCTTCACTTTCTCAAGATCAAGCTGCGCGGCACTCAATCGAACCGAGATGCCCTGGGAGCTACGGTCGTGGTAAGGGCGGGCGGAACGAACTACACTCGCTACCACGACGGAAAGTCGGGGTATCTGGCACAAAGCTCCATGCCGCTTTACTTTGGCCTGGGCGACAGTTCTCAGATCGAATCGATTGGCATCAAATGGCCATCGGGTAAGCGAGAGACTCGCACCAAGGGCATCGGCATCAACCAAACCCTTACCTTCACGGAGCCTTAATCATCGTGGTCGGACTGCCGGCGGTCCTCAAACTCGTGGGCCTTCGCGTGAAACCCACGGCGGGTGCGCTTCTCCACGATCATCTGACGCTTGCGACGGCTGCGGCGGAGCTTCTCAATCTCTTCATCAAGTTTCAAAAAGCCCGCCATGCGGCCCGCATCCAGTGCGCCCGCCGCGATAGCCTCCCGAATGGCGCAACCTGCATCGGTGCCGTGCTTGCAATCATGAAACCGACAGCGGGTCGCGAGTTCATTGATGTCCGCAAATCGTTCACGCAAGGTTCGCTCATCGGTCCACATGTGAACCTCCCGAATTCCGGGATTGTCGATCAGCATTCCACCCTCCGGCAGCACGAGCAGCTCACGGTCGGTGGTTGTGTGCCGCCCTTTGCCGGTCGTCGCGTTCACCTCGTCAGTCCATTGAGACTCCTCACCCAGGAGCAGATTAACCACCGAAGACTTGCCGACTCCACTCGAGCCCAACATGGCCATCGTAACGCCGCGCTTCAAGTACTGCTTCAATACGCGTAGGCTCCGTCCCTGTTGCACGCTCGTGATATGCACATCCGCGTCTGGGTTCAACGACTGGATGGCCTCGGCCGCCACGCGGTTCTGCGCCTCCTCAAACAAGTCGGATTTATTGACCAGCACCACGGCTTTCGAGCCGCTGCGCCCAATAATGGCAAAGTAGCGCTCCATCCGCCTGAGATTGAAGTCGGGACCCGCATCGGTGAGCACCACCACCACGTTCACGTTGGCGGCAATCACCTGCTCTTCCGTGCTCCGCCCCGGGGCCTTGCGAGAGAGACAGGTTTGCCGGGTCAACCGGGCTCGGATCGTGGGTTCAGTATCGGTTGCTTCCATCCCCAAAGCCACCCAATCACCGACGGCGGGAAGTTCGGCGTCGGTTTCCGCGTCATGATAGACTTTTCCGCCCAGCACCACTTCGCGAATTTCTCCATCCTCCACCATCGCCCCGTAGGAAATCTTGTTGTCGCGGATCAATCGAGCCCGCTTCCAGCCCTGCTCGCGATAGGGCGCAAACTCAGCTTCAAACGCGGCGTTCCAGCCAATGTCTTCCAATGTCATCGCTCGATCAAATCGATTGCCATTTCTGGGTCCAACCCAGAATGGGGATCCAGTGCATGGTGCCGAACACAGCCGCCGAAGCCAGACAAAAACATTCCGGCGCACGGGCTATCCCGCACGCCGGAATGCTTAGCAAACAAACAGCGACCAATCTACGAGTAACAAACCTAATCCACTAAAACCGCTTCGCGACGCTGAACTGCACGGTGTAGTCCGCAAACGCCGCATCCCCATGAGCCCCGCGGGCCTGATCCGGAACGCTGCGCTGCCGGTTGCGATACACCGCCACCGGTGTCGAGAGATTGAAGCTCCACGACTTCACCGCCACCGATACCCCCGGCTCAATCGAGACGGCAAATCCAGGCCGACGGAACCCCGTGCTGCCACCAATCGCATCATGCACCGGAACACCCTCAATCCGCCCACCGAGACTCAAGGTAACCCCGTACTTCGGAGCCACCAAAAAATCGAAGCCCGTTCGCCCCATATAACCATCGGCGATCGACATGATTCCCTCACCCGCGCCATTTCGGAAGGTTCGTACCCCATTCTGTTCCTCGGGGGTGATAGTGTAAGAACCGTTCACATAGGCGTTCAGGCGCGGCATGATCTCCTGATATCCGTAGAGATCCAGAATAATGCCCCATCCGCCGCTGCCGGGCTGAATCGATTGATCCACGGTTCGCTCTTCAGAAACGACCTGCCCCGCGCGAAAGACCTGAAAAATGTCCGTAGCGTCCTTTTCACCTGTAGGCAGCAGGACTCCCATTCCGAGATTCAGATTTCCTTTCCGATGGGTTTCGGGATTCCAAATCCAGGCATTCGCCATCAATCGAGCATCTCCAATGCCTGAGGATTGGGTGTGGAAACGACCCAGGATCGCGCGTGCGGTGTTTCTTACGACCTGCGAGCGATCGTTCACCACGATGGGAAGAGCAGCCGAGACGCTGAATCGGGGATTGATGCGATAGCTGATGCCCACATCAATGAAGTGAGAGTCGTTGATAACCTCACTGCCTTCAGCTTGGCGCTGGGTCTCCTCATGGCTTCCCGTGAAATGGCGATCCGAGTGGAGCCATCGGTACCCTACCGATGCTTGCCATTTTGCGTCGGTAGCACCGTCCGCCATCATGTCGTGCCCACCCATCAGGCAGGAGGTTGCGCCGGACCCTCGAGCGGCAACGCAGCCCTGGGCTGAACTCTGCTGCGGCACGAGCAATGCCAGGCTAAGGGACACAGCGAGGCATCGCGCGGCCAGGGGAATGCGGGTAGGTAGTGGAACGAAGGGAAGTACTTCAATCAGCTTCATAGTGTCGGTTTGGGTTGTGTCGACACTCTACTACGCACGAAGCCTCACCAGTAATAAAAGGGGAGGGAGTGGGGCGGAGGTGGGGCGAAACGCGTGTTTTGAGGGGCGAATGACAAGAACGGTGATGACCTCAGCAATCCGAGGTTGGATTGTCGTTGAGTTTGTTGATCTCAAGGGATTTGATCGTCTCGCGAATCGGCCCGTGAACTTCACCGAGCACCCATCCATGACTCCATCTGCTTCAAGAAACCTACGCATTTGCGGTCTCTTCTTTATGTCGGGTGCCCTCGCCTTGGTCTATGAGATCCTCTGGCAGCGCCGATTCGGATTGCTGTTCGGGAGTGCCGCACCAGCCACGGCAGCGGTGCTGGCGTCCTACTTCGCAGGCCTGGCTTTGGGTAGCTGGATACTCGGCAGACTTTCCCCAAGGTGGAACCGTCCCCTCAGAACCTACGCGATCCTCGAGTTGCTGATCGCCATAGGCGCCATGATGGTGCCCGTCCTCCTCGATTTGTTCGCACCCCTATACCGTTCTCTGTCTCAAACCTGGGCAACCACACCCAGCCTGCTCCTGGCCAGCAAGGTGGTGATGGGATTCTTTGCCATCGGCCTCCCGACTTTCTGCATGGGAGGAACCCTCCCCGTCCTGGCAGAGCTGGTCGACGGAGGGGAACGTCGCATCGGGTGGAACGCCGGCCGTCTCTACCTCGCCAACACCCTGGGTGCCGCGACGGGTGCACTCATCGTTCCGTTCGTCCTATTGAGGTTCATGGGCATCAGCGCGAGTGAGTGGATCGCGATCTCCGGAAATCTACTCATTGGGTTGGTCGCCTTTCTCTGGGATCGCCGTGTTCCGCCGTCGACCTCCTCCCCAACTCCGAGCAGCCCCCCCGCGACCCGGCTGCGACCTCACAGCGCGCCTTCGAACCCAGCCTTAGGATGGGCTCTCGCGGCCACCTCGGGCGCGGTCACTCTCGCTCTGCAAGTACTTTGGAACCGGGCGTTCGCGCAAGTCCACGAAAACTCGATGTATTCGTTCTCGGTCATCGTAGGCTTGTTCGTAATGGCATTGGCGGTGGGCGCGCAAGCGTCTCGACTCTGCCTGGCACGAGGGATCGATCCTCAGAAATTGCTGGGCTGGGCCTGGCTCGCCGGTGGCGCCCTCTCGGCGGCAGGCCCCCCCATCTTCCTATGGCTAACGGACCACTTGAGTTACCTTCCCGCCAGTGGCGGATGGGGCCAGTATGGAGTGAGACTCGGGCTCCTGACGATCGCCGTTCTGTTCCTCCCCATAACACTGCTGGGGATGGGGTTGCCCGCGATCATGGAAGAGAATTGCCGTAACCGGCCCGAGAAGTCCGTAAGCCAACTGCTCGGCACCCTGCTCGCGGCAAATGTTGTGGGATCTGTGCTCGGTGCCCTCGCGGCCGGTTTCTGGCTACCCCCCCAACTCGGGCTCTGGAAAAGCATCCTGTGGACCTCCACGCTACTGCTCCTGTGCGGGCTGGTACGAATTCTTCGCCAACCGGACGGCGGAAGAGCGGGCAAGGTCGCTCTGTCAGTGGCCATAGCCACCGGGATCACGAGCGCCTTCTGGGCTGAAAAAGGTTGGCTTCGATTGAGATTGGTTTCGGCACAAAGAGAATCGCTGGTTCAGGTCTCGGAAGGCAGTTATGGAATCGTTTCGGTGGTCGATCGAGGCAATTCACGCCGCTTGAAACTCAACAATCACTACATGCTGGGCGGCACTCTCTCCACCGGAGATGAACGCATGCAAACTCACCTGCCGTTGTTGCTACATCCCTCCCCGACCAACGCCGCGTTTCTGGGCATCGGCACGGGCATTACGGCTGGAGGAGCCATGTTCCATTCATTGAAAGAAATAGTCGCAGTGGAGCTAGTGCCCGAAGTGATCATGGCCGCTCGATCCCACTTCAAGGAGGCGAATGCCGGGGTGTTGGAGTCCCCCCAGACGACCGTCATTCTCGAGGATGCCCGGAACTACCTGCGGACCACCTCAAAGCGATTCGACGTCATCATCAGCGACTTGGTTGTTCCCTGGCGCCAAGGTGAAGGATCACTCTTTACTTTAGAGCACTTCACGGCCGCTCGGCAGAGCCTCAAGCCCGACGGACTTTTCTGCCAGTGGCTCCCCCTTTTTCAGCTCTCCGAAACGGAGGTGAATATCCTGGTTCGAACCTTCCTGACCGCCTTTCCTCGCGCTTGGGTCTGGCGTGGAGACTTCTCGCCCACCCAACCCGCTCTCGCCCTGATCGGGGGCGGCGAGTCTTTCCGCCTGGCCTTCGATACCGTGGAACAACGGATCCGCAGCATGACTCCAGACCCACAAAACGTTCACTTGAACCACGCCACAGCGGTCTGGATGCATTTCATCGGATATATCGAAGCCGGGGAGCTGCCCAGCGGCGAGTCACGGATCAATCGCGAAGACCGCCCCTGGGTTGAAATTTTAGGACCTTTGCTGCACGCGGGGGAGAGCCAGGAAGAGTTGTGCACGGGACGCCGCCTCCAGCGCTGGATTCAAAACACATGGAAGGATCCGGTGGCCAGGACCCGCAACCTGAACTCAGCCGTCGAGCTGGCCAGCCAGGCGGGCGACATCATGTATGACTTCGCACTCGAGCTCTCCGAGGGAAAACGCGACCGCGCCAAGCAGGCTCAGTCCCGGCTCCGGGAACAACTACCTCCCGAGGTCTATCGCTCACTGTTTGGCGCCGGTGAATGAATCCGGGAACCCACAGCAAGCTTCCGTGGCCTAGCTGCACGCCCACGGTGGGGATGGAGAGTGCGGCCGGCGAGGATGGATCTCACGTTCACCAACCAAATCCCCCCAAAAAAAAGAGCGGCGGTTACCCGCCGCTCTTCATCAGGCAATTTTACCAACAGCGTTAGTAGCGAACGCGATAGAATTTCTGCCCCGTCAGTCCAGCCAGACTGAACGGCGAGGTCGCCGCCGGAACGTCCGTCCAACTGGCGGTGCCGTCCAGGTTCAATGAACTTGCGCTCTGAAGCACGCCGCAGGGCCAGGTCAACGCATACCCGGACTCGGTCGCAGCAACTGTCAGCACCAGCGGCGCGCCGGTGCCCGAGAGATAGAGGCGGCAGAGTTCGTCGTCACCGAGCGCACGGTCATGAATGGTCACTTCATCGATCCCACCCGAAAAGGTGTTGCCCGTTCCATCAAAGATTCCTCCGCCCCCAATGTTGAATCCAAACGAGGTTGAACCGTAGGAAGAGAAGTTGCCATCCACTCGTCCCAAGGCCTGTCCGTCTACAAACAGACTCGCCCCGGTGCTGGTGCCACGCAGAGCTACAAAGGCCCAGGTCTCATCCGCTACGGGACTCGTGATGTCAATGGAATCACCCGAGCTGAAGTAGGCCTCCAAGGTCGTGTCGTCGATGAAGCCAAACTCGATCAGGTCGTTCTGGCCAAATAGACCGGTACGCGCCGCCTGAGTGCCTCCGCGCCGGATCCATCCGGTCAACGTAAACGCCGAGAGCGCATTGAGGGACGCAGGCGTCGTTACCGAGCTATCATTACCATTGAAGTCGACAGCGGTGTCCGAATCGCCAGCAATGCTTCCCGTGGAACCGAACGTGACGGAGGTGTAGATGCCGTCAAACCCACCGGCATAATCGAAAGCCGTGGGGCCGTCGGATTCACCCAAACGCCAGTAGGCCGAAGGCCGCGTGGCTACCACCGTCGCCTCGTAAGATCCAACAACGGGCACCTTAACGGTAAGGACCGACACCGAGCTCGCGGTGTCACCCACCGGGTTCTTCACGATCACCCGATAGTCCCCAGCCGCGGCGGTGGTCAGCTCATCGAGAGTCAGACGAGCCGAGGTCGCCCCGGGGATGTCGGCATTGTTACGCTGCCATTGGTAAGTGAACGGCGGGGTTCCGGAGGCAGTCACCGCAAGCACGGCCTTCGTTCCCGCATACCGGGTGAGGGAAGCGGCTAGAGGCTCCAAAAGGGGCAGCGAAGCGGGTTCGACGGTCACCGTCACCAGCTCTGAATCCACCGTGCCGTAATCATTCGACACTCGAACGAAGTAGTCTCCGCTATCAGAAACCTGCGCGTTGGGGATGACCAGGGCCGCGCCGTTGGCCCCCGCGACCAGGCTACCGTTCGAGCGATACCACTGATACGAAAACGAAGGGCTTCCGCAGATGACCGAGGACACCTGCACCTTGGTGCCAGCAAACACCGTCACGGGCACCATTTCGCCCGCCACCTCAGGAGCCTTGGCCACTGCCGCTGCATATTGATTGCAAATTTGGAACGCGGAGAGGGCCTTGTCGTACACCGCCACCTCGTCGATCTGGCCGATAAAGAAGTTTCCGCCGCCATCAAAGACACCACCGCCGCCGATATTGAAGAAGAAGCTGTTGTCCGCCGGAGTCGAGTGAGTGCGGCTGAGAGCCAGGACACCGTTCGCGTAGATGCTGATGCTCGAACCATCCGAGACCACCGCCAGATGCCCCCACTCGTCATTCGCGAACGGGCCGGGACGCAAATCCAACGCCCCATCGGTGTAGGCCTGGATGGTGGTGTTGTCGATGTACCCAAATTCCATCAGATCGTTTTGCCCCCACAGCCCCGTACGAGCCAACTGATCAGCTCCCCGACGGATCCATCCCGAAACCGTGTAGCTCCGTTTGCCGTTCAGCAAGCCCTGGACCGTGGAGACATAACTGTTGATGCCATCGAGTCCCAAAGAAGTGTTGCCCGGTTCAAACCCGATAAAGGCCGGTTCCTTAGGAGCTTCTGTCGAATTGATGGCTCCCCCACGATAGGCACCCTGACCCACCGCTGCCAGCGAGCCCGCATTGGCCGCCACCGGCGGCGTAAAGGCACCTTCGTTGAGCCGCCAGTAACCCAACGGAGCATCCGCTAGAACCGTTTCCGAGTACTCCTTCAACGGCGCGTCGCTGAGGCCGTTGGCATAATGGTTGGAAATCTGCTCCGGAGTTAGGGCCGCGCCATAAAAGGCGACCTCGTCAGCGGTGCCATTCCAGCCGAAACCGTTGTCGGCGCGCATTCCCACGACAAACGACCCCGCCAGACCCGCCACATAGCCGCTCACAGCCTGACGCCCCACCTCTTCGCCGTTCACATACAGAATCGCCTCGGCGCCATCATAAACCGCGACCACGTGGTACCAGGTATTCAGGGAGAGCGGCCCCCCGCCGGTAACGCTCGCAGAGGTGTTCAGCCCATTCTGGTTGTACAGGCGAAAGTTAAACCCCCCGGAACCCTGATAAATCAACCATCCCGCGCGAGGGGCGAGAAAGTCTCCCGACGACATCGCACACGTTAGGACGGCGGGATCGGTAATGACCGTTCCCGGCTTGAACCATCCCTCCGCGGTGAACGGGCCATTGGGATTGAGGGACTCCTGGAATGGGATCCCGACGTGAGTCCCACCACTTACGCTCGCTGCCGTATCCGTGCCCTTGCCCAAAGCACCCGGAGCAGGATGATTAGCACCATTGTAGGAGCCGGTGGCAGCCGCGCCTAACGAACCCAGGTTCGCGGCCAGGTCCGGAACCGGCACGGTCAATCCGTCGTTGAATCGCCAGTAGGCAACCGGTTGGTCTGCAAGGACCGCGTCGGAGTAGGTGACCGCAGCGGAAACAACCGAGGTGGTGAAGGTAAGGACAAGTGCGGCGGAGAGCGCCCGTCTCGTCCAGGGACTTTGCGAAGGTGTCATAACAATGCAATACAACTCACTGATAGCATGCTTTACGAAAGCACAATGGCTACATTCTCTCCTATCAATGCCCCACCTGACTGTCCATTCTAAAGCATTTCTTAACCATATCTGGCTGCATGGAAGCGCAACTCAGGATCGCGCAACTGAGAGCCCAGCGCACGGTTCCGGGAGGGCTTCCAGTTTTTGAGTTACACTTAAGAGCCTGCTTAAAAGCGTCTTGGACACAGTGTCAGGTGAACGCCTGAGCCAAAAACCCGGGGACTCATGATGAGTTCACAAGTCGTGGGAAATGTTTTCATGATCCAAGTGAAAACAACGATGGGGCGAGGCCCGCAAAATAACCCGCTCCCCCCGACCAGGTTTCGGACTCCACTTTCGACGAAGGAAAGCCAAGGGTTGCCTCCCCTATGGACCGCGCGCGGCATGCCGCCGCTTTTCCTTCACGTTGCTGAATAGCTGGCCGACCGCCTGCGCCTAGTTCGGTGTAGCCGGAGTTTCTGTGGGGCGTGCAGGAAAAGCGGAGACGTGTCTCCGCAGTCCATAACCCAACTCGATGCCCACACTACAAAAAAACCGGGGATCCGTGGCACCATGTCCACGAATCCCCGGCGGAAAAATCACCGCCTGGAGCGGCAAACGATTAGAGCACTTTGCGCAGGAACTTGATTCCCTTCACCGCGATTTCATCGCGGGTGGGTTCCATACGACGCCAGATCGCGGCGGCACGCGCGATCACCTTCACGTCGGTCGTGAAGGATTCGATCACGACGTCACCTTTATATTTGATCGATTTGAGGGCGGCCGCGATGGGCTTCCAATCGATATGGTCATTGCCGGGAGTTCCGCGATCGCTTCCGCACGCATGGAAATGCGCCAGGTGTTTTCCAGCCTTCTTGATGGCGGCCGCCTGGTTCTTCTCCTCAATGTTCATGTGGAACGTGTCGAGGTGAAGCTTCAAGGCTGGACTCCCCACATCCTTGATCATCTTCAAACCCTGGTCGCAGGTGTTGATGAAGTCGGTCTCGAAACGGTTCAAGGGCTCGAGGCAAATTTGACGTCCATTCTTTTCTGCGTACTTGGCTAGCGTCTTCAGATGCTTCACTACCGTGGCCCACTGCTTCTTATACTCATCCGGGGGAACGGCATCCGCACGCCCAACCTCGGAATAAACCGGCCCAATGAGGGAAGGACAGCCAAGGACGACCATCTGGTCGATCAGCTTCTTCATGTAATCCAAGCCCGTCTTCTGCTGCTCCGGCGTACCACGTAAGTCGCGTCCGCCACCCATGCAGGCGCAGACGGATCCGCAGGCCAGACCGTACTTGTCCAACTCCCGCTTCACGTGTGCGGGATCAATGTGCGAGGGATCCTCAATCGGGATCTCCACCGTGTCGAAGCCCCATTTCTTGAAAGTCTTAAACAGCTTGGTGCTCTCGTTCGTGAACGGCGAGGTGAACAGAAAAGAGTTAATGCCAATTCTCATAGGATGAGTGCAGGCTAGAGAAGGCAGCCGCGACGATCAATAGCGATCCGTCGAAATCTGGGCCTCGTTTTGGCTTTCCTAGGACCTGTCTCTTAGTGTCCAGTGGTCGACAATGAAACCGTGGATTTGGAACCGGCCGCAAGCGGCTGTCTGGGGTGTTGTGCTGGCCGGTATGGCTCTGAGCCTGACCGGAACTGGATGCCGCAAGCCCGCCCCGACGGGAGCCCCGGCCGGGGGCCCGCCTAAGGGAGCCTTTGCCATCCAGGTAGTGGCCATCGAAACCAGACTGAAGCCGATCAGCGAGAGCGTCGGCCTCGTCGGTTCCATCACCGCGAACGAATTTGTCCAGGTCAAGGCGGAGATGGACGGAACCATCAAGGAGATCGCGTTCAGCGAGGGACAGCGCGTCGAGAAGGGTCAGCTATTGATCGCCATCGATGAAAGCCGTCTGGAAACCGCCCTCAATCAGGCTGAAGCCAATCTGAAGTTGAGCGGCGCCACATACGAAAGGACCCGCCGCCTCCTTGGCGAAAAGCTCGTCGCCCCGCAGGAGCATGACCAGGCCGTGGCCACTCACGCCGTGAACGAGGCGACCGTGGCGCTCATGCGCCGCAACCTGAAGGACGCTCGGATCGTGGCGCCGTTCACCGGCATCGTTGGCGCACGCGAGGTGAGCCCAGGCCAGGTCATCTCCCAAAACACGATCCTCACCTCGCTGGTTGACCTCGATACCGTCAAAGTGGAGGTCCAGGTTCCCGAACGATACCTGAGTCAGCTGCAGATCGGGCAGCCCCTGAAGTTCACCGTCGCGGCCTTTCCGGGTTCGATCTTCGAAGGAAGCGTCTATTTCATCTCCCCCCAACTCGACGCCGGCACCCGCACCGCCCTCATCAAGGCCAAGGTCCCCAATGACCAAGGCAAGCTGCGAGGTGGAATGTTCGCCAGCCTGGAGCTCAGTTTGCGGCTGCGAGACTCCGCGTTGGTCATCCCCGAGCCCGCCCTCATCAGCAATGGGGACAAGGTCAGCGTCTTCGTCGTGGATCAGGAAGCCAAAGCCCAGATGCGCCCGGTCACCGTAGGCCTCCGCCTCGCCGGCCAAGCCGAGATCATCAAAGGGTTGGCCGCCGGCGATAAGGTGGTGGTTGAAGGCATTCAAAAGCTAGCCCCCGGCATGCCGGTCAAAATGGCCCCGCCCGAGGCGGCCCTGCCCTACCAGAAAGACTAACCGGCCATGTTCCTCTCCCGCGTCAGCATCCAACGGCCGGTCCTCGCGACGATGATGAATCTCGCGCTGGTGCTGTTTGGCATCATCGGCCTCTCGCGCCTGCCCGTCCGCGAGCTTCCCGACATCGATCCCCCGATCGTCAGCGTCACCACGGTCTACCCGGGTGCCAATGCGCAGGTGGTCGAGACCGAGGTCACTGAACGCCTCGAAGAAGCCATCAACAACATCGAAGGCATTAAGACTCTCACCAGCGAGAGCCGCGAGCAGGTCAGCAGCATTGTCGTGGAGTTCAACCTCTCCCGCGATATCGACCTCGCGGCCCAGGATGTGCGCGACCGGGTCAGCCGGGTGCGCGGCGCGCTGCCTCTCGACATCCGGGAGCCGGTCGTGGCCAAACAGGATGCCGACGCCAACGCCATCATGTGGATCACGCTCAACAGCGAGCGTTACACCCCGCTGCAGCTCACCACGCTCGCCGAACGCCAAATCAAGCCCAGGTTCCAAACCATCGCCGGAGTCTCCTCGATCATTATAGGCGGTGAAAAGCGCTACGCCATGCGGCTGTGGCTGGACTCCGGCCGCATGTCAGCCAAAGGGGTGACGGTGCTCGATGTGCAACGAGCCCTCCGGCAGCAGAACATCGAGCTACCTAGCGGACGCGTCGAAAACTTGGATCGCGAGATGACCATCCAAACCCTCGGCGAAATGAAAAACGCCGAAGAGTTCAACAACCTGGTGGTGCGCACGAGCGGGGACACCCTCATCCGCCTCAAGGATGTGGGTCGAGCCGAGGACGGCGCTGAGGACTATCGCACTCAAGCCCGCGCGAATCTGAAGCCGTGCGTGTTTCTGGGAGTGGTCAAACAGTCCAAAGCTAACACGGTATCCGTGGCCAAGGGCATCACGGCCGAGATCGAAGCGCTGAAGCCAACCTTGCCCACCGGGGTGGAAATCTATGCCGGCTATAATGAATCCACCTATGTCGAAAAGGCAATCAACGAGGTCTGGGAAACCCTCGCTATCGCCTTCGGACTGGTGCTGGTGATCATTTTCGTGTTTCTTCAAAATCTTCGCGCCACCCTGATTCCGTCGGTCGCCATCCCCATCTCGATCGTCGGGACTTTCGCCATCCTCCATTTGATGGGCTACTCCATCAACATTCTAACCATGCTGGCGCTCGTGCTGGCGATCGGGGTGGTGGTGGATGACGCCATCGTGGTGCTCGAAGCCATCTACCGCTACATCGAGAAGGGCATGCCTCCCCGGGAGGCCGCCTTCAAGGCCATGGAGGAAATCTCATTCGCCGTGATCGCCATCACGCTGTCCCTGGTGGCCGTGTTCCTCCCGCTGGCGTTTCAGACGGGCCAGACCGGACGCCTCTTCGTCGAGTTCGCCGTAGCGATCGCCGGGTCCGTCGTCCTGTCCGCCTTCGTCGCCCTGACCCTGTCTCCGGCCATGGCCGCCCGGATGCTTAAGCCCATCGAGGCCCATCACCACGGCTTCCTGCTCCGCTTCTTTGAGCGAACCCTGACCGGCATGGCCAAAGCCTATGGCGGCAGCCTGCGCTTCGTGCTGCGCCACCGCTTCTCCATGGTGCTTCTCACGCTCGGATCGTTCGCGCTCATGACCATCGCCTACCGATCACTGGACAAGGACTTCCTGCCGGAGGAGGACAAGGGTCGGCTGTTCTGCATGATGTTCACTCCCAATGGCTCAACCAGCGAATTTACCGACCGCCAGCTTCAGAAGATGGAGCGAATGATGGCCGAGATCCCTGAGGTCGACAGCTTTGCGGCGATCGTGGCCCCGGGGATGAATGGGCCGGGCCAGGCCAACTCCGGACTGATCTTTGTGACGCTTAAAGAGGAGCGCGATCGAACGATCCAGCAGATCGTCAACGCCGCCGGCGGCCTTCGCGCTCGGTTTTTCAGCGAAGTCGAAGGAGGCATCGCCATCCCCAACATCCCGAAGGCGATCGGACGGAACTTCGGCGCCCCGTTCGAGCTCATTCTCCAGCATCAAGAGCTGGATGTCTTGAACCAAACCGCCAACGCCATTGCCAACCAGCTGCGTCGGATGACCAATCTCCAGAACGTCCGGGTGTCCTTCGAAGTCAACAAGCCGGAGCTGCGATTGGATATCGATCGCAAACGCGCCGCCGCCCTGGGCGTCAATATCGACGACATTTCACGCACGGTTCAGATTATGTTCGGGGGGTTGGACTTGAGCCGGATGAAGATCGGCGGCAAGCAATACAACGTCATCGCGCAGCTGGAGCGCCAGGACCGCCTCACGCCCCAGGATCTCGACCAGATCTATGTGCGCAGCGCCAGCGGGGAGCTGATCCAACTCAGCAGCCTCGTGACCCGCACCGCCGGTGCCGCGCCCAACAGCATCAACCACTACATGCGCCTGCGCAGCGCCAGCATTACCGCGTCACCCGTCGGCCTCCCGCTGGGCACCCTGGTTGAACAAACCGAGACCTTGCTCAAGACCGAGCTGCCCGGCGACATGCTTTATGCTTGGGGTTCCGAGGCTCGGGATCTGCGCGATGCCAACCGAGATGTGTGGTGGATCCTCGGTCTGGCCGGAATCATCATCTACATGACTCTGGCCGCTCAGTTTGAGAGCCTCCTGCATCCTTTTACCGTGATGTTGGCACTCCCGCTGGCGGGAGTGGGAGCCTTCGGTTTGCTGTGGCTGTTGGACTTTTTGGGAAAGACGGGCGTGCTGCCGCCGATACCGGCCATGAATATCAACCTATTCAGCCAGGTGGGGCTCGTGCTGCTGGTGGGATTGGTTACCAAGAACTCCATCCTGCTGGTGGAATATGCCAACCAACAGGTGGCCAAAGGATCGGGCTCGCACGAAGCCATGATCGAGGCCGGGGTGGTCCGCCTGCGTCCCATTTTGATGACCGCGTTCTCCACCATCGCCGGCATTCTCCCCATCGCCATCGGCTTCGGAGCCGGCGCCGAAAGCCGCCGTCCCATGGGCGTAGCCGTCGTCGGGGGAATGTTGACCAGCACCTTTCTGACACTGTTCGTGATCCCCGTGGTTTACACGCTATTCAGCGATTTGGGTAAAAGGTTTCGCCGGAAGGGCAATGCCTGAGCAGGACCCGGTTGCCCAATTCTCATCGCGCTTTTGGGACGGGAGCAGCCAGCACCATAGGCTGACGATCTTGGCGCCGAGGTCCGTCTATGGAGCGCGGAGACACGTCTCCGCTTTTCCTTCATGCGACGGAGCGGCTAAGAGTTCTCCTTAAGTGAATGGGTGCGCTGCGGGATAAGCTGGCGAGAAGAAAAAGCGGTGTCGGTGCCACCGCGGTCCATAGACAACGAGCCTGTCCGCCATTCCTACCCCGCCTGCGTGGCCTCCGACTCTTTTCTTGGGTGCGCCACCCAGACATAGCGAAACATAATCGTGCGAAGCACCGCGGTCAGCGGGATCGCTAACACGCCACCCAATATTCCCCCGAGCAGCGTGGTGCCCACCATGACGGCAATGATGATGGTCAAGGGGTGCAGTCCGACACGATCGCCGATAATCTTAGGAGAGATCACGAAACCCTCCAGCAGCTGAGCGATCGCGAAAATGCCCAGGACGGCCAGCGGGTGCGTCCAATCACCGAATTGCGCTATCGCGATCGCCACCGCCGGGATGAGACTGGCAGCCACTCCCAAGTAGGGAACAATGCCCAACACCCCCGCCAATACGCCGAGAAGGAGAGCGTAGTTGAGCCCGATCATCGCAAACCCAATCGTAAGAATCGCCCCCACACAAAACGCCACCAGCACTTGTCCCCGGAAAAAAACGATTAAGCAGTCATTGATGGATCCAAGCACGAACGCGACCTCGTCGCGCAAATGGGACTCCCGAAGGGGCAAAAAATCACGCCAACGACCTTGAATCCCACGCTTCTCCAAAAGGAAGTAGAAGAGATAAACCGGCACAAGGGCCAGCCCCGCCAAAAAGCCGGCCACCGACGCCGCCCGAGATACCTGATCCAACATCCAGGATCCCAATTGGGGCAGCGCCCGTGCCGTCCATGAAAAAAGCTCGCTGCTGAGATTGATATGTCGGCGACCGCTGAGGGCGTCGGCAGAACCCAACTCCGCGGCGCTGACTGCGGTAGAAACGGAGTTTGTTGGAGATAATGCCGACCCGACCTCAGGAAGGGTGCTCATCGATGGCTCGTTGGTCGATCCCGCGGGAGCGACCGGTGCGGGAATCGGGCCGAGTAACCCACTGGGCAACCACTGGGGCGGATGCGTGATAAAGGCGTCCAAGCGGTCACGCACCTTCATCACATAAACCGGGACCTGGGCGCCAAAGGATTGAATCTCAGTCACCAGTCGAGGCAGCACGGTGCTGCCCAGAGCGATCACCAGCAGGATGGCGAGCGCGAACACCAACCAAATGGCAGCAATACGGGACTTGGTCCGATTTTCAAAAACGTCCACCAGTGGATCGAGGATAAACGCGAGCACGCCGGCGACCGCGAGCGGCAGCAGCACGGAGGACAGCTGGTTGGCGATCCATCCCAGGCCCCAGAACAGCAGGCCGATCAGGGCGACCAGAATCCCCAGGGCCAACGCTGTGACCGAGGTCCACAGCAACCGTGCCTGTCGTTCGGTCGGATTCATCCTAGTTGCTTCGCTTTATCGGCGGCCGCTCGAACCGCAGTCATCAATGCCCCTCGAACGCCAGCCTGCTCCAGACGGTGAATCCCCTCGATGGTGGTCCCTCCCGGACTGGTGACCATGTCTTTGAGAGCTCCCGGATGAAGCCCGGTTTCCAGGACCATCCGCGCCCCGCCGAGCAGGGTCTGGGCGGCGAGTCGGGTGGAAACGTCGCGCGGGAGTCCTGCCGCCACTCCTCCATCGCTGAGCGCCTCAATCATGAGATAAACGTAGGCGGGACCGCTGCCGCTCAACCCCGTCACGGCGTTGAGCAGGTCCTCCTTCACCTGGAAGGCAATCCCGACCGCTTCGAAAAGCCTCTGCGCCAATGCCGCATCCTCGGAGGTGGCGGCCTTGCCAAGGGAAAATCCGGTGGCCGAGGCGCCCACCAAGGCGGGGGTGTTCGGCATCACTCGGATCACGCGCGCTTTGGGAGCCAGCCCCCCTTCCAGCTTCGCGATGGTGATCCCCGCCGCGATGGAGATCAGCAGCTGGCCGGGCTTAAACGCCGACTTGATCTCGGCAAGCAGCGCCTCGACCTGGTTTGGCTTCACGGCGAGAATGACAATGTTGCTCGCCCGAACCACGTCCACATTGCGCTCGAGCATTCTCGCTCCGGTTTCCTGAGCAAAGTGCGCCCGCGCAGCGGGCTCAATATCGCTCGCTGTCAGTCCGCTGGCTTCTAGGATCCGGGATTGAAGAAATCCCTTGGCCAGAGCAGTGGCCATTTTTCCGGCGCCGAGGAATCCGATTTTCATGTGAGGAGGCATCTGCGATGTAAGGCGCATAATCCCTACCCCCGCTTCGCTTTGTCAAGGACCCGGTCGGGATTTAGAGAGGGTTTTCCCCTCGTGTCGCGCCTCAGGTTCGAAGGATGGGTGCTGACGAGGCTGCTTACAAGTCTGGAGCGTAGAACCCAAGGTAACGACGAGGCTTGCTTCAGGACCGCACCGGAGCAGCGCGTGCTACGTCCAAAGTCGAATTGTTGGGGGAGCGTGATTCGAGGTATCACACCCACCGCGATGAAACGTGGGTATGCATCTGAATGCCGGTTGCTGAGAAGTCTGATTGCCGGACTGGCCGCAGCCGCGTCACGTGTCATTTCGTTCACCCCTCTGTCGTTCGGCGGTGAAGTCGGCACTTTTCAAACCCTTACCTCCAACTCCATGAGACCAATACTCCCCCTCTACAGAACCGCGAGGACCATCCTCGGCCTGCTGGCGGCACTCAACACGACGACATCGCTCACCGCAGGCGAACATCGATGGACCGGTGCCGACAACTTCACCCAGAACTTTAGCTCTCCGCTCAACTGGGAGAACGGCAGCGTGCCCGGCGTCAACGAGCAAAACGTGCGATTGGTCTTTCCCTCATTTGCGAGTGGAACCAGCCCCATCCAAAACATCGCCGGCTTGAAGATCGACCAAATCGATATTCAGGGCGGAGGTTACACTTTCTATGGTGTGGCCGGGTCGAAGCTGACGCTCCGCGGCACTACCGATGCGCTTTTCGCCAGCGTCGGCGCACTTTTCCACAGCAGCCTCGAGGTCGAAGTGGAAAATCAGGCCGAGATTGAGGTGAACTTTAATCACTCGATCACGATTCAAGGCCGCATCTCCGGCGCGGGCGGCCTACGCAAAACGGGATTAGGCGGGCTGGAGTTCATGGGAGCGAGCCCGAACACCTATGCTGGGGAAACCTCGGTACATGCCGGAACGCTGCGCTTGAACAAGAACGCCGGCGTGACGGCCGTGCCCGGCGATCTGGAAGTGGGCGACGGTTCCGGCGGCAACGATGTCGATATCGTGCGCCTGCTGCAGGACAACCAGATCAGCAACACTTCCGCAATCACGGTCAATTCGGCCGGATACCTGAACTTCAACAACAACGACGATACGGTCGGAGCCATCACCCTGCAGGGTGGCCGCATCGGGACCGGCACGGGGGTGCTGTTCATGAACGGGGGTGTCACGACACTCGCATCCCTCGAATCATCCCTGATCGAGGGTCGAATTGACCTCGGCGTGCGGGGAAAAACCTTTGCCGTCGCCAATGGTCTGGCCTCCCAGGACCTCATCGTTTCGGCGCGCATCAGCGGAGGAATCCTCGTCGGGTTCAGCAAGAACGGAGCAGGTTCGATGACCTTGAGCGCCAGCAACACATTCTCCGGACCGTTGAGCCTCAACCAGGGCACGCTCAATGCATTGAACAACTGGGCGTTCGGTAGCACCAATGCCGGAACAACTGTCGCCGAGGGAGCGACGCTTTCACTCGGTACTATCCAAGTGCCCGCGGAGCCTCTGGCACTCAGCGGAACGGGCGTTGCCGACAGAGGCGCGCTTGAGGCTTTCGACAGTTCAGCGATTTGGGACGGGCCGATCAACCTCGTCACCGATGCAACCATCAACATCGCCTCCGGGGTGACATGTTATCTGCGCGGTCGCATCGAGGGTCCCGGCGGTTTCACGAAGGTGGGCGAAGGCGACCTGCGCCTCACCGGCGACCAGGCAAACACCTACTTGGGAGACACAGCCGTGCTCGGTGGCACGCTCACCGTAAGCAAGATCGCGAACCTGGTGTCGATTCCGGGCCGGCTGGTCGTCGGCCACGACACTCAGCCCGCGCCGTTCCCTCGCGACACCGTCAAGGTGATGAGCAACCATCAGATTGCCAACAGTGCCCCGATCGAAATTCACAACTCGGGCTCGCTGGAGTTTGAAGGGGTGTCGGAGGCGATCGCGTCGCTCGACTTCACCGGCGGCCGGATGGAGGTGGATGGCGGAACGGTGACGATGCTTGGCAACATTCACTGCTCTGCACCCGCGAACAGCATGGCGTTCATCACCGGCAGCGGCGTGTTCTCGATGGGCGCTCAGTCGCGGATTATCTCCGTAGACGCTCATTCAGGCCTCGCCATCACGGCAGCCATCGCCGGCAGCTCCGGCATCGGGTTCCTGAAACAGGGCGAAGGCATTCTCGACCTGCGCGCGGCCAATACCTACTCCGGCATCACTACCGTCGAAGCGGGTCGGGTGCTGGTGACGGGACCGGATGGCAATCTCGGCGGGAACGCGCAGGGTACGATCGTTGCGCCGGGCGCACAGCTGGCCATTAGCTGGGTGCAACTCGGTGAAGACCTTGTTCTCAGCGGAGACGCTGAGAACGGTCGTCCCAGCTTCGCCGTTCATGGCGACTGCACCTGGGCGGGGGACATCGCTCTCGGCGGTGCAACGAACACCATTGATATCCAGACGGTGCGGTTGATCGCCAGCGGCGTGATCAGCGGCGGCGGCACGCTCCGCCTGCGCGGCCACAAGGTGAATGAGGCGCCGACGCTGGCCTGGCTGAGCGGCACCTTGGCGAATACCTACACGGGTGCGACCGTGTGCGAATCAGTCGCGCTTCGGCTGAGCAAGCTGCCAGGTCAGAACGCGATTCCAGGCCCGCTCTTCCTGCTCGCTCCAGCAGACGCGAGTCAGGCTCCCTGCCGGGCGATCCTCACTCTCCCGAACCAGATCGCCGACAATGCTCCCATCACCCTCCTCGACGGCGCTGTGTTTGACGCGGGCGATATCAACGAAACGATCGGCCCGGTGCACCTTGATCACGCCACTCTCATGACGACGAACGGCGTGCTGACCTTGAACGGCGACGTGACGGTGGCGGCGACCCCGTCATCCTACATCCGGGGAAACCTCTCACTAGGGCCGGTGAGCCGAACGTTCAACGTGTCGGGCAAGGTCGGTGGGGCGATGGAGTTCTATCTGATGGCCAAGGTGTCCGGAACCAGCATCAATGCCGGCCTCGTGAAGACGGGTTCGGGCGAAGTCAACGTGTCGGGCAACAACTCCTATGCGGGAGCCACCCTGATCCAGCAGGGAGGCATGCGTCTGACCCACAACAACGCGCTCGGGTCGGGTGCGCACGGGACTTTGGTAAGTTCCGGCGCCGTGCTTCAATTGTGGAACGATATCACAATCGCCCAGGAAGTCTTGACGCTGAACGGCACCGGAATCGGTGGCGAGATCTACAACGCGGCGCTGATTTCCATGGCCGGAGTCACCAACGTGTGGGCCGGGCCGGTCGTTCTCGCTTCGGGTTCGGCCATCAAGATGGAGAACCCAGGCGATAGGCTGATTCTTTCCGGAGTGGTCAGCGGGGCAGGAACGTTGTGGAAGCGCGGTCAGGGGACTCTGGAGTTCGCCGGGTCGAACGCCAACACCCATGAAGCGGATGTGATCGTCGAACAGGGGGAACTGGCGCTGAACAAAACCGCCGCTCTTGCGGTCGCCGGCGGTCTGATCATCGGCGATGGTGCCGGCGGCGCGAACAGCGATGTGGCGCGTCTGCTGCAGGCAAATCAAATCGGAGACACCGTCCCGGTCGCGGTGCTGGGCAGCGGCCTGCTCCATCTCAACAACTTTAGCGACGCCATCGGGTCCCTCGTCGGCAGCGGCGCAGTGAACACGCTGTTCGCCACCCTCACAGTGGGCGGCGCCAACACGGACACGACGTTCAGCGGGCTGATTGGCGGGGTTGGTTTCGTGACATTGACCAAGACCGGGACAGGCGAGCTGACTCTGCTCGGCAATAATCCCTACACGGGCAAAACGATCATCAACAACGGCAAGCTCGTGATCGACGGCCTCCAGGCGGGCAGTGCGGTGGAGGTGAATCCGCTGGGCACGCTGGGCGGCACCGGCTCGGTCGGCCCTGTTACCGCGTTCATCGGTGCAGACATCGTCCCCGGACACAGTCCCGGCATTCTGCGCACGAAAGGATTCATCCTTGATGACAACGTCGCTGTGCATATCGAGCTTGAAGGCAGTCAGCCCGGCACCGGCTACGATCAGATCGACGTGACCGGATCGGTCCTCGTCACGCTGGCGCAGTTGCGGGTGACGAACGCTCCGAGCTTCAAGTCGGCCGTGGGAGATCAGTTCGTCATTATCAAGAATGACGGGAACGACGCGGTGTCCGGTGAGTTCGTCGGAATGCCGCAGAACAGCACGTTCGTGCTGAACGGTATGCTTTTCCGAATCAGCTACCACGGCGGCGACGGGAATGACGTGGTATTGACCCATGTGAACACCCCGCCGTCGCTCGCCGGACTGAACATCACGGCCAACAGCCCCGAAGGAAGCCTGGTGCACATCAGCGCCCAGATCAAGGATCCGGACCTCGCCGATGGATTCATCCTGATGGTGAGCTGGGGAGACGGCACCCCGGCCCAGCAGTTCGAGTTCGCGCCGGGCACCACCGACTTCAACGTTTCGCATGCCTATGCGGATGACAATCCGACGAGCACGTCGGCCGACGCGTATCTCATCGACTACACACTCCACGACAGCAGCGACCCGGGTGCGTTTGGAAACCACATCGTGACCATCGCGAACGTGGCACCGGTGGTGAACGCCGGCGCCGACGTGAAGATCGCCAAGGAAACGACGTTCAACGCCAGCGGCAGCTTCACGGACGCCGGGGTGAACGACACCTGGGTAGCCACGGTTGATTACGGCGATGGTTCCGGCCTGCAACCGCTCGCGCTGAACCCGGACAAGACCTTCGTCCTCAGCCACGCCTACACCGAGACAGGCAGTTTCACGGTTACCGTTCGTGTGAACGACGATGACTCCGGCCAGGGTGTCGACACACTCTTGGTCAATGTCGCCGAGTCTCAGGCGGCACCCGTGCTAAAGATTGCTCCCGGACCAGGCAATGGTCGGGTGACGGTGTCGTGGCCGTTGGCTGCGGTTGGGTTCGAACTCGAATCAACCACCGATCTGAACAGCGGGGTGTGGACCAAGGTCCCGTTCACGCCAGCGGATGAATTGGCCGAGAAGGTCGTAATCGTGCCTAAGAGCGAGTCCACCCTGTTCTTCCGCTTGGTGAAGCAATAGTTCGGATTGTCATGTGAGAAACAGCACCCGTTCAATATTAGGATGAAGAAGAGGCTAGGGAAGATTCCTACGTTTTCGGGTGAGTTTCTGTCCGCACCGCGAACCCGCAGGGTTCAAAGGGATTATACGGGGCGTGGAGCGCAGCGCCACCCCCGGTCGGTCCGGTCCCCTATCTGACAGCGCCCTGAGAGGCGTGCCACCCGCTGGCGATGGGACTCAAGAACGGATTGATTCCTTTTGAGTAGGGGTGACGCAAGTCTAAGACACCGGTGGCATCGCTGCGCGATGCTCCGCATTTTTAACAATTCCGGGGGTGCCAACACCCCCGGCTATTCTCTGTGAACCCAGCAGGTTCGGGCTCCGACATCGCTGTACGTTCAGGCTATCAAAGATGAGGTCGTCCACCTCCAATGAGGTAGGGAGAGACTCTGTCGAGCCCATACATTCCCACCGTGTAGGAAGCTTCAAAGGAATCACCGCGAGGAGCCCCGATAGATAACCGATGTCGTCATGCCCTCTTCGGCGGAGCCTCTATCCTGAAGGACGCCTGAGGCCATCGTGGGCTCGACGGAGTCTCTCCCTACCTTATTGGGGATTGGCGGCTAACCATCGTGTGTAGCGTCGAGATTGATGGGTATGAATACTAATCAAAAGCTCAGCCTCAAACTCGCGACGAAGGTGCGCTCGCGGGGCAACTCGGCCGACAGGTTCAATGGATTGAGCCGATAGTCCCGATCCGCCAGATTCAACAGTCCCAGCCGGACCTCCGCCCGACGATTCGGAAAACGATATCCGGCGTGCACATTGAACTGCCAGAACGTGTCTCCGGGCAAGGCGGGCTCATAGCCCTGATTGCTTTGGGCGAACAGCACCGACTCCACTCTTCCGAAAAATCCGGAGTCGTGATTGATCACCGCGAACAGCTGCACTTGATGCAGAAGACTCTCCAACTCCTGACGCGGCCGAAGCTGATACGGCGGAAAAAAATGAGGCACCGACCCTGGTATCTGCGGGAACTGATCGTCCAAGCGGGCGTTGCTCAGCCGATACTGCGTGCCGAGGGCCACGTTCTCCCCCACCAATTGGTTCACCGTGACGATCAAACTGGCCTCCCGAAAATCCAACTCCTCCAAGGTGCTCGACGGCTCCGCCAGAAAGTTTAAGTCGAATACCCCCACCTGACGGCTCAAGCGGGATCGCGCCAATTCCCCACGAACGGCGACATAGGTTTCCGTGGCAAACCGGTGATCCCATTCCAAGGATCCCATGTCCACACGCCCCCCGGATTGGCTTCCCACCACGGAGTCGGGTATCAGGCCCCGCCACGCTTGCGCAAAACCCGCGACTTGCGATGGCTCCAAGCGGTAGCTCTGATCAAGGCTCACCCCGCCTAAAGAACGCGTGTAGGCCCCGCGAAGCCGTGAGGCCGACGTGATGTTCCACAGAAAGCCCGCCTTGGGAGACCATTGCTCCTGAGTCTGCTCGTCACGCAACACGGGAGCGAAGCGGAAATTGCTCGGGGACTCCAAATAGTCATAGGTCACGCCTCCCAACAGGCGCAACGCATCGTCGACCTGCCACTGAGCATAACCATACCCGCTCCACCGATGAAGGCCCGGGTCGACCCGCTGCTCGAGAGGCACCGGCAGCGCCGCCGCCTGATCCGCGAGGTTTTCTTGGCGGCTCCAGGTATCGAAGTCTCCCTCTTGCGCCCGCGCGCCCCCGATGAACGTCCATGAATCCAGCTGCGCAATGTGCTGCAGCTCGGCGCTCAGGGTTTCCTGCTTGCTTCGATAGCGCTGATCAACGCTCGTCAACAGCGTGCCTGTCACCTCGTTAGCCAGATTCTTGGACACCAGCAAGACGGGCTGCGCCGGATCCGATGCGTTCACCTCGTCGTGAAGTCGGCCGGCGGTGACCAGAGTGTGCTGCCCGGGACTCCACCGATGGTGATATCCGGCAAAGATCAAAGGCTCCTGCTTCTCTTCAAATCGATATTGTGACCGAAACAGCGCCCCATTCGACGGATCATAGACACGCCCCAAATCTCCCCCGCTGGCATCGTAGTAGACCGTTTGCAGAAAAAGAGAGTCGTTCGGCCCGAACTGTTGCTTGAGCTTCAACGACACCGTCAGCTGCTCCAGATCATTGTTGGGGCGCTGACCCGGGCTGCTCCGGTAATCCTCTTCCAATGAGTACGCCGAACTCCCCAGCAAACCATACTGAGCCGCGCTCTGAGTCCATTCTCCGTTGCTCCGATACTCCGTCAGCGACGAAAAGCCCAACCCGTCGCGCTCAAAGAGCCGGGAGAACTCCTGAGCCGAAACGGTTTGGGAAAGCGTTCCGGCGGCAGCTGGCGCCAGAAGATTCGCCACCAGGTATTCGCCAAACCAAGGCGTTTCGTAACGGAGATCCACCTGACCGGGATCGCGTAATTCGTGATAGCTATTGGCCAGGAAGAGGTGTGCCGAATAGTTGGCGTAGTCGCTGTTGACTGCATCCACCGCCTCCCGACGACTGAGATCCTGGAAGCCGGCATCGCGGTACAGCGCGCTCAGGTTCGCACCCCGCACCGCCTGGTCCTCGTCGAGCAGATGACGGGATCGGTAGAGTCGTCGTCCCTCGTTAAGCTGCTTCGAGGTCTCAAGCTCACGAATGCCTTCATTGATGCGTCCCTGTTCCTGGTCGAGAAGAGCGGCGTAGAGCCAGGCCGTCGGATCATTCGGATCCAATGATTTGGCCAGTGAGAACTCAAGCTCCGCCCGTCGCCGATCGCCGGCGGCCGCGAACGCTTTGCCGAGATAGCTTCGCAGCAGGGCGCGTTGAGGTTCGACCGCGGCGGCCACCTCCAAGTCTTCCAGGCCTTCGCGGATGCTCCCCTGCTGAATCCGACACAACCCGCGTCCCAGCCAGGCGTTTCCCAACCCTGGGTCCAGTGTCAATGCATGTTCGAACTGCTCCAGGGCACCCGACACCTTTTCCTGAGCACACAGCTGAAAGCCCTGCAAAACGAAGGCAGCGGCGTGACGAGGAGAGTGCGACAAGCCGCGGCGGAGCGCCTTACCCGCCTCGGCGCTTCGGCCATGGCCAAATTCCAGTTCGGCCAGACGGATCCAAGCCGGACCGAACCCGGTGGAACGAAGAGCAGCGGCTTGCGCCGCGTCGCGGGCTGGGCCCAGTTTTCCAATCGACTGCTGATAGTACGACTCCGCCAGCCACTCGCTGGCGAGTTCAGGTGCGCCGGCCGATGATGCCGGCCTTGATCCTGAGCGAACCGCCGCCTGCATGAGCCGAAGTGCACCGGCCAAACGGGCTGTCCGGTCCGAAGTCGGGGATGACAGGGTCCTTCGATCGAGCAGGGTTTCACTGGGCGCCACCTGGCCGGTCGCCAACAGCAGCGCCGCCAAATAGACCTGCTCCCTATCCGACTCCGGCTCGCGTCCCTCAGGATATTGTTCGAGGGCGCGGAGCAGATCACCGCTGCGATACGCAGCTAAAGAACCAGCTAACAAACGGACTTCCGCCTCGGTAAGGAGCAACTCATCGGCATCCAGCACGATCGGATAATAGAGACACCACTGGATTACGTTGAGGGAGTAGATGACCGGGGTCCGTTGGGGCTTCTGCCCGGGGACAGCCTCTCCACCCTCCCCCGCTTCCAAGAGCAACTTGCCTTGGTCATTGCTCAGGTCGACCCGTCCATCGACAACTCGGATCACCAGGCCGCCATCCTCGCGGGCCTCCGCCACGAACTCCGTTCCGCGAATCGCCGCCGAAGCGCTCCGGGTGTGCACCTCCACGTCCGTGGGCGAACCTCGATGGAAAAAGTAGAGCATTCCCTTCAATAGTCTCAACCAGGTGACCTCATTCGTCGACGGCGAGGGGGCGATCTCGAGGGTGCTGAGCGGGGGAATTTGAATCACCCCCAGATGCGGGGTCTGGAGAAAGAGACGCGTGTTGCGACCCGTGCGCAAGCGGTCGCCGGGACGGATGTCCTGCGGCATGCGAGTCGAGGCCATTACCCAGTCAGCCGCACCCGCGGGAGCGATCCACCAGTTTGTGCCCTGGATCGCGATGGCCCTCACCCCATTCGTTGAGGAGGATGCCCCCACCGAGTTCTGCGCCGCCAGCTGCCCGCTCAGGCCCATCAGCGCAACCCAGCCGAAGAGAGCCAGGGAGCAGATTCGACTGAGGCGAGGCGGGTTCATTCCATGAGATCGGTCATCCAGCTGAGCAAAACCTATGGGGTCGCTCGGGAGAAGCGATAAAACCGGGTCAATCCCGTGCTGACATTCCACAGGCTGGGTTCCCGGGAAGGAAGAATCGTCCCTATCGACTCCCAGCGTATGCCAGCCTCGATCCGATCAGCGGCGTCCAGGTTAATGGGTTCCGGGGTTGCGCCCAGCAGTTGGAAGGTCCCTGCAGAAACCCGCGCAATCGCGGGGGGGGCGCTCTGGCAGGGATCGACCACCACCAGAATCACGCCCGGCAACACGAGGCGGTTCGTGCCATTCTGGATGCTGACCGCATAGCGCCCCGCGTCCCCGTAGTCGATCGCGGGAAGCACCCAACGTTCGCGGTCAGCTCCAGCAATGCGTCGTCCATTCAGGCTCCATTGAAATGTTCCATTTAATGGTATCAATGGCGGATTCACTTCGAATGCCAGGCTGCTTCCGCGCATTTCCATCGACAGATCGACGTCGGTACCCAGTCGAATCGTTCGCAGAGGTGCAGGAGAGTCGGACTCAAAGTGGACATTGAAATGGATGTTCGTGCCGCGCCTTCCTCCCACGGTGTCCACCACCACCCGATATACGGTCCCCGCCGAGGCCTGAAAGCTAACCCGGCTGCCTCTTCCCGTCGCTCCATCCGGGGCCAGGACCTCGTCGCAATCGCCAAAGGCCCGGTGGTTGCAGTCCACCAGGGGCTCATAGAGATTGGTGCAGATCGCAAAATTCTGGAGATACACGGCGAGCACCGTGTCCACCCCGCTACCTTCGGTGTCCAAGGTGCAGATGCCATCGGACTCGGCCACCAGCTGAAACCATCTAGAAATCCCCCCCGCCACTCCGCAATGGGCCGGCTCGCATCGATCCGTGGTGCCGCCGCTGAAGAATCGTTGGTTGATGGTGGTGCCTGAGGCCAGCGAGAACGTGCCGGCCGAGGGGCCAGCCAGAAGGGACGCCAGCGCGGGACCATTGGCTATGGCGGGGGCCTCGGCGAGCTTGTCCTTGGATTGGATGTCGGGGTTGGGACCGATCTCCAAATCCACAGGCGCACTCACCACCGACCGTCCGAGAGAATTAGTCACCGCCAGCGCATACTGGCCCAAGTGAGCATCCTGAACGTTGGAAATTGTGAGACGAGAGGAAGTGGCGCCCGGGACGGGAACCCCGTGATGCAGCCATTGGTATCGCAGAGAAGGCTCCGCCTGAGCGATCACACCTTCGAAAATGGCGGTTCCTCCCGGCGGCACTGTTTGGCCCCGCGGCGACTGAACGAAGACCGGAAGTCGGTCGAGCGTGATCTCGAGATTCCATTGGCACACGTACATGCCGGTTTCGCCTGTCACCCCATCGATGACAATTCGATAATCCGTCCCCGCCTGAGCATTCCAGCTGACTTGGCTGGTATGAAATTCCCCGCCATCATCATCGCTCACCAACTCCGTGAGCGTTTTCAAGTCCGTCCCGGTATACACCGCCAACACCGTATCAAAGGTGCTGCCGCGGGTGTTAAAAGTCACCACGCCGCTGAGCGGCGCCTTCCAGACGTACCAGACGGAGTTGCTCGTCGCCAAGGAGCGATGCACTGGCTCCCCGATCTCACGGGACGCATCGAAGCTGAAGCCGCGGACTGTGTTGCTAATCGCGGCAATGAGCTGACCCTCCACAAAGCGATCCGCACCAGGAAGTAGCGTAGCGGTCACCATCAGCACCCCCTCATCGCTTTCGCGCGTGCCCAAGCTGTTGGAGACCAGGGCGCGGTAGGCACCTCCGTCGGAAACGGACAGATTGCTCAAGCTGAGGCATTGATTGGTCTGGTGCGGCAACAAAACTCCGTTCTTTTGCCATTGATAGGAGAAGGGCCCGCTGCCCTCGGCGCGAGCACACAACATCACGGAGGATCCTGGAGCCGCGTTGGTGGCCGCAGGATCGGTCCAGGCTGCCACTGGCTGCGCGCTCGAGGAACAGCGACACAGAAAAAGCTCCACCAGGAGGAGAAAGCCGCATACTCCAACTCGCGCCATAGACAACTTGGGCCCTGATTTCATCACATCTTTCCTCTCCCGTAGGCCGCAAGACTACACAACTTCGACACGCCTGCAAGAAAGCACAGGGCGCTTGTTTCCTACCGCGAGATCCGTTCTCGCTCTATGCGTCGCAGGATCGGCTCATGAAGAGGAGATGCATTCAAAAGGTTCATGCCAACCGTTCCCGGCACAGGGAACAACCCTGCACCAACTACTCCGGAAGCGCAGGTCCAGGTCTTACAAGGAAATGGGTGAGCCAGCAGAATTGGGGAACGCCGGAAGCCAGTGGATTCGCCCTCGCCCCCTACCGAAGACGAATATCTCCGGACCGCCAACTCTGGTAGCGTTCCACCATGTACTACGTCGTGTCGTCCGCTCGTCAGCCCAGCCCCGCGATCAAGAGCTGCGAGCCATCTTCCAGATTTCCGGGTGGGCCAGAATCGACACCGCAGAAGCCGAACATCCATACCACCTCGTCGCTTTTTCTGTGCTCAATTGGGCTCCTCATGATGCTCTTGTCACCGGTTTCTGCGGCTCCTGTCACCTTTTGGTTCGCAGGCCAGGTCGCACGCACCAACAGTCATTCCACCGCCTTGCCTCTCGGCATCGAAATCGGCACCCCGTTCGCCGGACGGGTGACCTACGATGCGGATTTCATTGATTATCAAAGCACCAGTGCGGGAGGTGACATTGGCAACTACTATTTCCGCACACTGGCCGGCTTCTCCGCCCATATCCAAATGGGGACGCACACCCTGACCAACGCGCGCATTGCGACCTCGGGCTGGAGCGGAAACATCAGCGTTTACAATGACTTTCAGAACGCCGACCAAATGTTCATCGATATCGGTCAGGCTGGACTGATAATGGATGGACAGCAGCACACCAACTCGGTCATCGAGCTCTACCTGAACGATCAGAGCCTCTCGGCCCATGCCTCCCGCAGCCTTCCCACCCAGGGACCTACCGCGGTCGCATTTCCGGACCAGCGGGAGCTGACCTGGACCGAGCAGGACGGCCACGGCAAACTCCTGTTCGGACTTTCAGGCTCGATCACGCACCTAACGACCGCACCGCTAGTGTTGCTGAACGTGCGTCGGCTCGACAACGATCAGCTCAGGATCAGCTGGCCGCTGGCGGTAAGCGGCGGCACCCTCGAAGAGTCCGATGGGCTGGCCCCGGAGGATTGGCACCCGGTGGGAGAAGATGTTTTGCCCGATGGGATGGAAAACGCGGTAATCCTACCGCCCGGCAGTCCGGCGCGGTTTTTCAGACTAATCTTGCCCTAAGACGCCGAAGCGCCACTTTTGAGAATGGCTTTGATCCCAAACCACGGTGCCGAGCTCTACTTCGAAGTCCACGGGACCGAGGGAGCCGCGGTGTTGCTCATCCAAGGTGTGGGTGCGATCGGCAATGCCTGGAAACCGCAGGTGGACGAGCTCGCCGCCAGCCATCGGCTGGCATTGTTTGACAACCGCGGCATCGGGCAAAGCACCATCGAGAAGAACGCGCCGTTCTCGATTGCCCAGATGGCAGATGACGCCAGGGCTGTGATGGATGCGGCGGGGTGGGATTCCGCGCACGTGGTGGGACATTCGATGGGGGGCGTGATTGCTCAGCAACTTGCCCTCGCGCATCCCCAACGTGTGCGCAGCCTGGCGCTGTTGTGTACGGTGGCTCGGGGCAAGGACGCAGTTCAAATGACACCAGGCATGATCTGGACCGCGCTGAGAACCAGCCTGGGACTGAAATCCGCGCGCCGAAAGGCATTCCTCCAACTGATTTACCCGAAAGACTTTCTCCGTAGCATCGATTGCGCCGCCTTGGCCGCAGAGCTCGCGCCGCTCTTCGGTCATGACTTAGCCGAGCAATCGCCCATGGCCATGAGGCAGGCCATGTCGCTTCGCCGACACGATGGCACTCCCGGATTGCCATCCCTTGGCGGTATTCCAACCTTCGTCCTCAGCGCCGCCCATGACCCCATCGCGCCTCCCAAATTCGGCAAGCAGCTGGCAGCCCAGATTCCAGGGGCTCGGTTCGTGGAGATTCCCGATGCGTCCCACGGCATCACCATCCATCAGTCTACGAAGGTGAATCGTCTTCTCGCCGACCATTTCTCCCGCGCTGGCAGGCCAGCCAGCGGAGAGTGAGAGCGTAGGCTCCAGGTTACCTTCGTCGGGGTCAAATCGACGATAGGGGGGGCCGACGAAGCCCGATATCGGTTTTGTCGGTTGAATAGACTGACACAAATCATTAAGAATCTGGGCAACCGCGTTGGCAAACCCAAACGTCTACACCTTGGCATCATGAGCGACAGTCCCAACAAGCCCGGCTCAGATCCCGTGTTCGTGACCACGCATTGGAGCATGGTGTTGCGCGCCAGCAAGCCCGAAACGCCGGAGGCGCTGGCGGCACTCTCCGAGCTGTGCCAGAAATACTGGTTTCCGCTCTACGCCTTCGCACGCCGACAAGGATGCGATACTCACCACGCCCAGGACCTCACTCAGGAGTTTTTCAGCAAGCTTTTGGAGAAAAACTACCTGAGCGGCGCCGATCGCCGCCGGGGCCGATTCCGCTGGTTTCTCCTAACGGCATTCAAATGCTTTCTCGCCAACGAGTGGGATCGTACCCAAGCCCAGAAGCGAGGCGGAGGGAAACAAATCGTTTCGTTCGACGGCATGAGCGCGGAGGAACGCTACCTCCACGAGCCAGAGGACTCGGCCAGCGCGGATCAGCTTTACGACCGGCGCTGGGCTGCGGACCTTCTCGACGGGGCGCGTACCCTGTTGAGAGCTGAATATGCCGATGCCGACCGTGCGGAACGGTTTAAGTATCTCGAAGCCTACCTGCCCGGAGGCCACCCGACCCTGAGCCAATCCGAAATCGGTGCCGCTCTGGGGCTTACGGAAGGAACCGTGAAACAGGAAGTGTTCAAGGTGCGCCGCCGCTACGGGGAATTGCTCCGCGAGGCGGTCGCCCAAACAGTCGCCCACCCGGACGAGGTGGATGACGAGATCAACTATCTCATCGATGTGGTGTGCCGGCGTTGAAGCGAACGAATCTCAGCTAACCTGAGGCCTGATTTACTTAATTCTTTAGAGGTCCCCGGTAGACCTGGCTGTGAACGACCTTGCCCCCAAAGAAAAGTGCCCTGAGTGCGGCCTCGCGATCCCCCCTGGACAGGGGTGTCTAGGATGTTCGCTGCGGCTGGCGCTATCCCCGGAGGCCATCACTCCCACGGAAGCGCGACGCCCGGTGCCGCCCGGGTTGAAATCGCGCTTCTTCGCGGACTACGAGATCATCGAAGAAATCGCGCGGGGTGGCATGGGGGTGGTCTACCGGGCTCGGCAGCTTGGAATCAACCGGCAGGTGGCCTTGAAGATGGTTCAGTCGGCGCACCTGCTCTCCGACGAGGCGCGTCTGCGGTTCCGCATGGAGATCGAGGCGGTGGCCCAACTGCACCACCCTCACATCGTTTCTCTCTACGAAAGCGGCGAGCACGAGGGCGCGCACTTTTTCACCATGCGCTTGGTGGAAGGGGGCGATCTAGCTTCCCAGCTGAACCTGCAACGCCCTGTGCGGGAACGAGTCCAGCAGCTCATCACGATCTGCCGCGCCGTCCACTATGCCCACCAGCGCGGCATCCTGCACCGGGACCTCAAACCCTCCAACATTCTGCTGGACGAGCGAGGGGAGCCGCATGTGGCAGACTTCGGACTGGCCAAATCGCTCGATCAGGATACCGGCTTCACCTTCACCTCGTCCGTTCTGGGTTCGCCCAACTACATGGCTCCCGAGCAGGCAGCCGGCAAGACACGCCAGCTGACCACCGCCGTCGATGTCTATGGTCTCGGAGCAATTCTATACCATCTGGTCGCTGGTCGACCACCGTTCCAGGCCAAGACACCTATCGAAACCTTGCGCCAGGTGGTCGATCAGGATCCCTTGCCGCCGCGCCAAGCCAATCCCCAGGTGGATCGCGACCTCGAAACCATCACGCTCAAGTGCCTCCGCAAGGAGCCCTCCGCCCGCTATGGCACCGCTGAGGAGTTGGCGGAAGACCTGGAGCGCTGGTTGGTAGGCCTGCCAATCCTTGCTCGTCCACTGGGCCCCATATCCTCGGCTTGGCGGTGGAGCCGACGGCGCCCCGCGTTGGCGGGCCTCTGCCTGGTCAGCCTCATTGCCGCGTTAACCCTGACCATCGGTAGCAATCTCGCGGCTCGCCGGCTGAAAACAGCCAATGATCGTTCGGTTCAGCTGGTCAAACAACTGCAGCGCGAGAAAGTCGAGAGCTTGCTGGAGGGAGGGGAAAGCTCCAAGGCGCTTGCCTTGCTGGCTCATCTGCTAGAACGCGAGCCTCAGGAGATTGCCTTGGGAGAGAGATTAATGTCCGTCTTGGCGCAGCGTTCGTTCGCTATGCCCACCGCCAGGCCTTGGAGCAGCGGCTCCGAGATAATGGCGGTGGGGTTCTCCCGCGATGGCAACAACTCCCTGGCATTGGCACGAAACGGCCGATACCGCTATCTCGACCTGAGGACTCAGCAATCCACGGATGGATCACTGGAGTCCACCAGCCCCCCTATCGTCAGCGCCCGGGCGCACCCAGTCTCTGAGCTGCTGACAACTGTTCATTCCGACGGAGTTCGGATCTGGCGGATCGCCCCGCGCTTGTTGGTATCCGCAACCCTGCCCCATGACGCCACCATCCGATCCCTGACCCTCGACCCGAGGTCCCCAAAACTCGCCACCGTGGACGATCGGAGCCGCGTTCGGCTGTGGCAGCCTAGCCGGAGCCAGGAGGACCTGAGCCAATGGAGCTCCGAGATCCTGGTCCACTCCGAGCAGGATGCCATTCAGACCTGCGTTTTCAATGCGCAGGGGACTCGTTTGGCGCTCGGCTACGAATCCGGGCTGGTGCAGATCTGGTCCAGCGAAACCCGCTCTCTGGAAAAGCAGCGCGTGGTGAAGGGGACTGTCCTCGTGCAGGAGTTCGATGCCTCCGGCCGACGGCTCGCCACGGCAACCGACCTCGGCCAAGTGTCGGTCTGGGATCTGGAGCAGCCGGAGACAAACCTGGACTATTACCCATTCGACGCAGGGGCGACCGATCTCGAGTTCAGCCCGGATGGTAGATTTCTGGCCCTCGCCGGCTGGTCCCATCGAGGTGAGGCTTATGTCTGGGATCTCCGCTTGGGCCGTCGGGTGACCGACGCTCTCGTGCATAGAAGCCATGTGACCTCGGTGCGCTTCAGTCCGGATGGGACACAGCTCGTGACCTTGGGCGACGACGCGACTGCCCGTTGCTGGGACACCTCTACGTGGCGCTCCGCACGCGAGCCTCTCATCCACAGCTCGGGCGTGCTCCAGGTCGCGTTCAGCCAAGATTCCCGGCGCTTGGTGACGGGGAGTTACTCGGGAGCACTCTGGTGGGACATGGCGCCACCCCTAGGGCAACCGCGAATGATACCGCACGACGCACGCGTCACACGGGGCGCTTTTTCGCCCGATGGTGCCCTCACAGCCACAGCGACGCTCGCTGGAAAAGTGCAGCTTTGGAACACTTCGGACCTGAGGCTGGTCCAGTCCTACCAACCACATCAGGGTTATGTTCACTTTCTTGAGTTCAGTCCCTCCGGACGCTTTTTGGCCACCGGCGATGCTGAGGGGACCGTCCATCTTCAGAATGCGTCCGAGGGCCTGAGCCTCGGAACCCTGCCACATCCCGCACCCATACTCAGCCTGAGGTTTTCCTCGGACAGCGGCTTGATCGCTACCGCAGGACGGGACGGGTTCGCGCGACTCTGGCACATTCCGAGCGGCGAGCAGGCGAGTCCTCCCCTGAATCATGGAGCGCCCCTGCTGGGCGCTGAGTTCAGCCCGGATGGAAGGTGGATCGCCACCCACGGTGGTAATCACTTGGTTCGTTTGTGGGATACGCGGAGCGGCCGCGCTCATCTGGCCCCGCTGGCTCACGACGCGCTCGTCGAACAGGTAGAGTTCAGCCCAGACAGCCGATTTCTCGTCACCGGCGGAAGAGATGCACGGCCCGTCCGGTGGGAACTGGCCACCGGAAAACAAACGAACCTGCGCTCCGTGAGCGCTCGCGGTGTTTCCGCGCTCGCCTTTAGCCCAGACGGGCGGCTGCTTGCCTGCGCGTCCCATGACGGCACACTGGAGATCTTGGACACGACTGATCGCCAGCTACCATCGCGGCTGATCGCCCCCACGGCAGCCGCAACCCATCTGCAGTTCACCCCTGACAGCAGATGGGTTTGCTCCGTAACACTGCGTGGGGAAGCACAGCTCTGGGATCCACTCTCCGGCCTCCCAATTACCGATCCTCTACGTACGCAGCCCTCGTGCTCAGCCGCCTGCCTGTCCCCTGATGGGGCTTCGCTGCTCTCATTTGGCGACACCGAAACGGCTGGGCTGTGGCCGCTGCCCCGTTTCGACACCAGCAAGACACCATCGCTGATCCGACTCGCCCAACTGATTGGACGAAAACAAATTTCCGCCTCAGGTCAGTTCGCCGTCACCGCCTTCACTCCAGAAACCCCGGCAGCCCCTCGAGAGGAACTGAAGAGTTTGCTCTTTTTACCACCATCCGCGATCCCGTTTGACCCGCCTCGTTGAATCGTAGACCGCGAGTCACCCCTGTAGATAGCCTTCGCAATTCCGGCCAATCTTTCGACACAGCTCACGAAACAGTCTCTCTCTCAGCGTCGGATTATCCGTGTCGAACTGGAGGAAGAAGGGACGCTGCTCCCAATCGAAAGCCGAGGGGGCTTTCCCATGGAGGTACATGAGCATGGCCGCAAAATGAATCGCGTTTCGTCCTCCTCTCAGGACTCCCCTCAGGAGAGCGTCGATAACGCGAGGCGGATGGTGATTCTCGATTTCGAGCAACGCCTGCGTTAGCCCTCCGTAAGTGTCGGCCCTGTGCACGGCATCAACGAGAACTTCGGTTCGCTCCTCTTCCGACAGCAGATGAGCCGCGTACTGAACGAGGGCGACCCGAACGGAACACTCGGAGTCAGTCAGTGCGGCCCTCAATTTAACTCTGGCCCGAGGAGACTCCAGTTTGGCCAAGGCCTCCACATCACGCCAGTCATCAATCGGTCTGGATAGCAGCAGGGTCTCAATCTCAACCAATTCTTCGGAGGTCGCGGTCGAGAACAAGGAAGTGTCATAGCCAATACCCTCCCGCCATCGCTCGTAATCGATCACCATGCTCGCGCAAAAGCGGTCCACCAGCGGCGATACTCTGGCAGGGGAAGCCGGCAGCAAGTCCGGAACGAACAGCCTGCTCGTGTAGCCGGCCTCTTGGCGCCGAAGTCGTTCGGCTTCCTGATCGCGATACAACGCCGCATCCGCAGCCTTTTGCCGGGCTTCGATCTCCGCACGGATCGCGTCCATATCAGGAGGTGGTTGCGGAGGGTGCGGAGGTTCGAGCACAAAGAAGAACCGGGTGGCATCGGTGAACTCCCCCGAGTAACTCGACGAGTTTCTGTCGTAGAATCGAAGCTTGGGCGTGCTGTTCCTGGAGTGGGTGGTCACCGGTTTGGCCAACTTGACATACGCCCCAGCCGGTGGTGCCGGAAAGCAGCTCGCCAATTCCACAATCTCATTGCCGGCCTGCAACTCGGCTGCGATCAGCTCGCGAAGCTCCAGGGGAAACCCAGCAATGCGCTCACGGTACTGAACGGGAATACTCATTGGATTGGAGGACCAGCATCATGATGGTGAATCCGATCGTGCACAGAATGGCCAGAACGGCCGCGATGGAAAGCAGAAGCTTCATGAGGGGCTAACCGGGGACGAGTTGAGTTCGTGCAGGATCACATCGATGGCCGTCCTGAGAGTGTCGTCGGAGCGGCTCAAACGATGCCGCAGGCCTGTCAATCCGCGAATGACTTCGGGAGAGTTCAGACGGAGATCGCCCACTGCCACCAACAGCGACTCGAGACGACTCCACCCCACCACTCGTCCGGGCAGTTCCGGGGAGGGATCCAAGGACGCCTGGTTGATCGCTGTCAACAAGAGCTCCGCCAACCGGGCACGATCGCCCCGGAAGTCACGAGCCATGGCGATCCCCGCGCTGTTCCAGGTCGCATCGCTGCTGTCGAGAGCCTGTTTGAGGATCTGAAAGGCATCCGCACGACGAATCAGGAGGTCGGCCGCAATCACGCTGGCCGGACTGCGGAGCTGGGCCAGGTAGATCAACGTGGTGACGTCGCTATCCTTGCTCAGTTGTAGCGCCTCCCAGAGTGCGACGAATCCTTGGAGCATAGGCGGCATTCCAGCGGGGGGGCGGATGGACGGACACTTCGCTTTCCTAATGGCCTCGGTTCTCGACAAAGTCGCCTGCTCGCGCGTCAGTCTAGCCTCTGCCGTCGAAAGTGCTTCGATGGTTTCGCAGCGGAGATCGGCCGGATAGTAAAGGGTTGGATATCGGACCAAGTCCGCGGACATGGGCCACCGACTGGGTGCTCCGGCGTGGTCGATGTTCACCCGTGGCCACAAGGCTAACCACCGCAAGATCGGCTCCGGGACCTGGACTGGACGGTATGCAATGAAAGCCTCTCCCGTATAACGCCCATCGTCACCCACGCGCTCCGCGCAGGTAACGGTTCCGCAACGAAGGCACGCATGAACACAAATGTGGCCGGTTGGGATGAGCGATCGATGAAACAAAGGATCGCAGCCGCACGCCACCGCCACACCATCCAAGCAAACTGCAGGACGGGGGGCCTCTCCGCGAGAAGCATCCGCCGAACGTTGACTTTGATCCGCAGAGTGCCGGTCCCGCGTGCCCACCGGGTCGGCGCCCTTCGCTGGTATCGTGCGACTCTCTGAAACGAACTGACCCAGCTCAAAGAACTCCCTCATGCGACCGCTGCCCGGCCCTTCTTTGGAGGACAGCCCGAAAACAAGGCGCTGGACGGTCCCCTGACGTTCCAAGTCCAGATAGATCTCGTTCTGGCCGAAATCGACATCCATGCGTCGGAGCACGCCTTGTTCGCCGGCTCGAACGCGGATCTTACGTTGATCGACGAAGTCGCGAAGGACCCGCACCTCGTGATCGGCCCTGAGATGATCAATGACACAGCCCATAACTCAAGTTAACCCCAGCTCAGGCAGTCGCCCGCGGACTCTCCGCTTCGAACCGGAAGCTGTTGAGAACCAACTCCCCAAGATTGCAGGCAAACGTGGCCTTCTCGGGGGTGGCGGTGATCCGGGCGCGCACCACCAATCGATCATCCCGGAAGGCCGTCAGGAAGTGATACTGCTCAATCGCTTGCGCCCCATCGGCGATATTCCGGACGCCCAAAGCATCGATCTTGCCCGAACTCATGCGCCGGAACTCCGGGGCTGGGTAGTCCGACCGGGTGGCGCTCTCTATCTCTTCAAGCACGGCATCATTGGCTCGTCCCTCGCGTGGCAGAAGGCTCAGGTTGATCTGCACTTTTCCGCCCGGATCCAGCATCAAGGTGCGCTTGCCGTCATCGATGACATGCCATCCATAAGGAACATCGAATATCGCCATCACCGCACCCGCGGCTACAGTCGCATAGCGATGCTCATCATGAGTGCGAAGAACATTGGGCACCAAGCCCGCCCCACGGCTGCGCAGGTTCACATTGATGGGCGCCTCCGGATCGAGCGTGGCCGTATCGGTCGCGAGCGCGAAATCCCCTAAAGCCGAGGCGCGTTCCGGTGCGGGCGCAGCCTCCACGACACCACTCGAGCTGACTTCCTCCGCAGCAGGCTCCGGGACCGGACTAGAAACGGCTGCACCCGCAGTAAATCGGGAACCTTTCGGAGTCTCGAGCGTGAACGACTGCAACGCCGCAAACCAAACCTCCCGAACCGCATCCGCCAGCATTTCCGGAGCGGAAAACGAGAGGTTGACCAGTCGGTCCCCATCCTCGAAGAACGCAAACCGCACGACCATCGTGCCCATCTCAGACTCTTGGGTGGCCTCACCCACAACCGCGGGCACGCCCGCCACCTGATCCGACCCGACAGCGCGCGGTTTGAGCTGGTTGTGATTCAGATGATACCACGCCCAATCGTGCAAGGTGCCATCGCCATGAGCCGGACGTGCCGCGACCGCGAAGATAATCGCTGCGTGAGGCGCCGTCACGACAGCCAATGGAAAGAACTCGGTCGGCTGAGATAAATCCGGCCCCTCCCCCGGCAGCTGATGCACAACCCAGTCGGCGGGCAGGCGGGTGGTGAATCCCAAATCGGCGATTCGCGACGGGAAGTGACGAGGTTCAAGGTTGAGCGGAGTAGCCATGGATGAGTTGGAGTTAAAAGTTAACCTCAGCCGGGGTGGTGATGTTCATCACCGCCTCCCGCTGGGAGCAGGAGCATAGATTCGTAGTGGCGCCGGCGTTCATATTAGTAACGTCGCATCATCCTTAGCATGGCCGGGGGGGGCCAACAATTCGCCTAAGGACGAAGGCCCGTAGTCAATCCTTGATCCACAGGGAGTGGACAGCAGCCGCTCCGGAGTCGGTGCGAAGGATCGTGAGCACCGGCTCAGGAACCTTGTCCGCCACGCGCGGACGGGTCCCCCAGAAGGCGACCGCATTCGTCGCGGGAAATATCTGCTGAAGCTCGCCAATCCCCGTGTCAGCCTCCCATACGGCCTTGCCGTTTGCATCCACGCGAGCAACGAACAGTCGCCGCTGGAACAGGTTCGTCTTTTGCCAATAAGTCAGGAGCTGCCCATCGGGGTTAGCCAGCCTGAGGGTTGACGTTCGTCCGGAATCTCGGATCAAGGACTGGTCCAAGCGTGCCGGATCCGAGGAAGGTGAAGGGGAGAGATAGGAGTTCACCGGATGAGGCGGAAAGACCGGCTTGTTGCCACGCGATGGCGGCGCTGGCTGTGCGATGAGAGTCTTCGGATCGATTTCAACCACGATCGACCGATCCCGGGTGCTCACCCTCAACCGATCGATCACTTCATAATACCCTTGAGGCCACAATGTCTCCAAGGAGGGGTTCAGTCGCCGAAGATCTTCCAAACGAAGCAGCTTGCCCGCTTGATAGTCGTAGCCGAGGATCTCCCGACTCAGAACCCAGAGGACTTTTCCATCGAAGCCGAGAATGCGTGTCGACTGGTGCGACTCAGAGGCCCGGAGATTACTCTGCAGTAGAATGAGCCGACGTGCGCTCTTACCGTCCCGGGGTTCCACGAGGAGGTGGACTCGAAACCGATCGTTGTTCGGGTTGCGGTGAAGGGAGGGGATATAAGGCTCCTGCCTCGCCACCAGCAGGGCGATGAAATCAGGCGTTCCGCAGCCCTCACCAATGGGCACGCCGATTGTTCGCACACTCAACGCCTTGTAACCTAACCCAAAGGCCGCAGCCCCGACCAGGAGGATGATGCCGAGAATCAACCGCAGCCGGCGATACCGGCTAAGGAACTCGACGTTGGCGGCTCGAGAGCTTCCGGAACTCGCACGGGTTACGCTCGGACTCCTCGCGGGCTGGAGCAACCGGAGAATCAACCTCCAAGCGACGACATCCGCGACTTTGTGGGGATGGGCATTGCGTGAGGTCTCCCAATCGTAGAATTGCCGCAGGAAGGCCAGGAAGCGGTTGGGATCCCGGAACTCCTCCCTTCGGCTCGACTCGCCATAGTCAGCGCGCACGAATCGGCCCTGACTGAAGTTGATCGTGGTGCCGCCCTCCTTATGCGCGGTGGAAAAGGAAGCACCCTCGCGCATGCGGCTCAGAATTTCCTGCTGGATGGACTGCACCTCCATCAGATGCGCTTCAGCGCTGACGGCGGTGTCGGCCAACTCTCGATACCGCTCGATCGAGCCGATGCCCGGCAAGGGCGGCGCCGACGCCTTGAAGTTTCTTGTCCAGAGGCCAAACCAGCTTTCCAACGATTTGCGGTAGGCGTCGGACTGCAGCAAGGGAGAACCAAGCTCGACGGCTTGGATGCGCAGCGAATAGGAATTACGACCGCCGTGAGTCTCCTCGAAACGGAGCTTAAGCTCATGGGGGATGCCGGCGACGGGGATTCTGGCTCGAAACGTGAGTTTCGGCTCCTCCGGATCTACTTGGAAGAGCTCCATCAACTCCCGTTCGAGCTCGAACCTAATATGATGCGGAGGGCGAGAATCTTCAAAATGGAGAATCTTGGCTTCAAAGGGTGCCATGAGTCGGAGCCGTGAAGGTTTCGTCAAACGTGTCGCGCGCGGGCTGGAAATCGACAGCCGAGCTGAAAAGCTTGATCGCCAATGATTTCAATACCGGCGCAGGATTCACAACCGATCAGTTCCAGCGGGCATTGCGGCCGCAGACCAGGATCACCAACATGAACAGCCCGTATCCCGCTCCCACCAGCAAGATCGGTCCGCCCGCTACCAGAGCTGCCGCGCGAACTTGCCCAGTCCACTTAAGCCAAATGCTGGTTCCGGCCAGCGACAGGAGGACAAGAAGGATCATCAGCAGCGAACGACCCGAACTGGAAGTGACCGTGAAGTTCTTCAGGAGCACGCTTATCAGGTAGAGCGTAGCAGCGCCCAGCAGAAACCAGCTCACCAAGAGGAGCGCTGGCCAGAGCCCGTTGGGACTCGGAGCGGCCGAAACCTCCGCGGGAACCGAGGCGGAACCTCGGCCCCAGGCCAGGGCGACCGCCACTCCCAACAACGACCAGATCAGCCAGGCCCCAAGCGCGAGTCTCCACAGCTGCCCCCCGCTCATAAAATGCCCCCAACGCAACGGAACTCCCGCCACATAGTTTTTCCAGGACATCTCGCCCACCTCCGTGGTCTGGAGCAGGAGCGCAGCCGCACCGCACAAGCAACCCCATGCGGTCACCCACAGGACCAAGGCGGGCACAACTCCCATTCGTGTCAATAACCAGCCAAGGGCCATCAAAGCGAGCCCTGGAGGAACAACCTGCATAATCACCATTTTGAGCATGAGCAATCCTTCGTAATTCAGCAACGATCTTACCTCGGATTGCGGCCTCAGCAATTCGCCTTTAGGCGAACACGGGCCTCCCGCCCGGAACCGCTCCCCATCAGAGCTTCCACCCCTCACGACTCGGACGCTCAACCCAAGCGTTCAGTTCCGGAAGATTGGTGACCTTCATGTTGGGGCCATCCCAGCGGACGGGCTTGCCCGGGCCCGCCTTCATGGCCAAGTTGCCGAGGAGGGCGAATTCAGTCAGACGGGCTCCATACTCAAACGGCACTGCAGTCTCAGTCTTACCAGAGCGCACGGCTTCCAGGAAATCAGTAAAGATATTCCTCGGTCGCGGTAGGGATCTGGGCGGAGCTGGGATTTCACGCATCTTCGCATACGGAACGATATGCATCTTGTCGCCATAGGTCCCGGTAAAGATGACCCCCTTCTCACCCACATACAGTGTGCCGCTGTCCCCCGCATCCAATTCCTCATCGGGATACTTGGCTCTCAGCTCGAGAAGCAGCGCAGGAAGATTGCGATCGTCTCCCTTGACCGCACGCAACGAGCCCATGGGCTTTCCGGTAGTGGTCGCGTTGAGCCCTTCATACCAATACGCCTTGAGGGCCGGCATGTCGCCACGGGCCGGTATGTCCCATCGAACGCGGCTCCCGGTGGGATATCTTTCGTCGCTGCCCCCACGAAGCTGCTCCACCTCAATGCTCGTCGGGTGGTCGCACTTAAGTGCCCAGAAGACACCATCGAGAACATGGCAGCCCATGTTCCCGATCGAGCCGTTTCCAAAATCATACCAGCCATGCCACTCGTGCGGATGGAGATCGTCGTGAAAATCACGATAGGGGGCCGGCCCGATCCACTCGTCCCAATGAAGACCTGCGGGGGGAGCGATTTTCGGCGGCCGAGGTCCCTCCCCGCCATTGGCTCGGTTCGTCCAGCTATGGGTTTCCGTGACGTTGCCAATCACCCCGCTCCAGATGTACTCGCAGAGTTTACGATATCCGTCCTCGCAGTGGCCTTGATTGCCCATCTGAGTCGACACTTTGGTTCTGGCGGCCATGGCGCGCAGCGCCCGGGCCTCGGCGATATCATGGCAAACGGGCTTCTCGCAGTACACGTGCTTCCCCAAACTCATGGCAATCATCGCGGGCAACGCGTGCTGATGGTTGGGCGTCGCAATAAATACGGCGTCGATTCCCTTCCCGACCTGATCAAACATCTTCCGATAGTCGGTGAACACCGCCAATTTGTTGGCATCGCCGCCCTTGCCTTGGATCCACTTCCTGACAACCCCGTGTCGGCCTTCGTCCACATCGACAATCGCGACCAGGTGCTCGTCCTTGGTAGCCGGCAGATGCGAGGAGGCACCGCGGCCGCCGCAGCCAATCTGGACCACCCTGACTTTCTCACCCGCGTGGGCGGCGCTCAGAATGTTGAAGGGAGCAACGGCAAGCACACCGGCACCCAAGGCCGATGTCTTCGCAAACGAGCGACGAGACAGTGATGTTTTCATGGCGAGGGAAAGTAATGGTTCACCTCAGCAATACGCCGTGAGAAGCCGGTCGGCTAGCCCAAAAGCAGGACCTTGAGTCAGGCGATTCTCATGCACGGAAATTTCCACCAATGGTCGAGACAAAGTCAATGCAACGCGCCGAGATGGGGGTATGGCAGATTTCGGAAACGACGCCAAGGACTGTTAAACCGCAAAGGACGCAAAGGACGCGATGTCTAAAGGGGAAGGACCAGTTCCGTTTTCTTGTTCCCTCCGGGTTCCCCATTGCGTCCATCGCGGTTTAAAATTTCGGGCCCGTTCCCCTCACGGCCGGGGAAAACGTGGAGCGCGGGGACTTGAAGTTTTGGGCTGCCGAAATCCGTTCCGGTTCAGCGTGGATGAGCAAACCGGCTGGCTGGTCTGGGGAGATGTTGGTCCGGATGGATCCCCTCCAGGGGGACATAAAACCCCTCTTCTCACGACCCCACAGAGTCAGGAATCTCTTTTGGCACCGATCCGCCCTCACCCACAACCAATCACACCCCACGGTCACCGCTCCGCGCCGTAATGCTTGCACGCCAATTGTAGAAAGCTCAACGTCTCGCCGACCATGGCAACCCACACTATCCGACTGCACCGGGTTCTACGTTCGACGCCTGAACGCATTTACCGCGCCTTCCTAGACAGTGACGCCATGAGCAAGTGGCTCCCACCCTTTGGCTTCACCGGTAAAGTTCATCACATGGATGCCAAAGTGGGCGGAGGATTCCGAATGTCGTTCTGCAACTTCACCACCAACAAGAGCCACGCCTTCGGCGGCGAATTTCTCGAACTGACACCCTACGAACGCATCCGCTACACTGATCGGTTCGAAGATCCCAATCTTCCCGGCGTCATCCAAGTGACCGTCACGCTGAGGCAGGTCTCCTGCGGAACCGAGGTCAACATCGTGCAGGAAGGAGTGCCCGAAGTCATACCCGCGGAGGCCTGTTACCTTGGCTGGCAGGAGTCCTTGACCCAGCTGGCGCAATTGGTTGAGCCGGAGATTCCAGACTAGAGTGGCGTCCGAGCTCTGGCTGATCACAGCGCATGGGACTCAGGAAGTTTGCGGCGTCCGTTTAACCTAAAAAGGAGAACGGAGCGGGATGAGTAGAGGCAAAGTAGACCGATTCTGAACAATCGGACTGAACTTCTCGAAAATCCGGTAGCCGGATTTTTTATTCTAGCAGGCCGACGCCCAGAAAGCCCTGGAACCAAGGAATAGCCCGGATGGGCACCCCGCAGAGCGATATTCTAAGTCCGACGGCCTGCTAGCGGTATCCACCGGCAACCCGCAAGGTCTCGCCGGTGATCCAAGCAGAGTCCGAGGAGGCGAAGAACACGACTACAGAAGCGATGTCCTGCGGCTGGCCAATGCGCCCCAAAGGGGTCTGCGCTTCGACTTGCCGGCGCATGTAGCTGTCGGAGATCCCAGCGGCACGCGCACCCTCCGTCTCGACCATGCCGGGATTGATCGCGTTGACCCGTATACCACGTGGCCCCAACTCCTTGGCTAATGACCGGGTGACGGAGTCAACCGCGCCCTTCGTCCCGCTGTATACGGTGGCTCCCGGAAATCCCATGCTGCTCACCACCGAGCTGATGTTGACAATGCTACCGCCGGCGGGATTGAACTGCTTCACCGCCGACTGGGTGGCACGGATCAGGCCGAGAACGTTGAGATCGAACTGTTTGTGGAACTGTTCCTCGGTGATCTCCTCCACCGGAGCAAATTCATAGATACCGGCATTGTTCACCAGGATGTCCACCGGACCCAGCTGGCGCTTGGTTTCCGCGAAGAGCTGGTCAATATCGGATTTTTTCGACAAGTCGGCCTGTACGGCAATGGCCTTGCCTCCAGCGCGCGCGATGTCCTGGACCACTCGCTCCGCGCTCTCCTTGCTCGACGAGTAGTTCACCACCACCGCCGCGCCTTCGGCGGCAAGATGCGTTGCGATCGCGGCGCCGATACCCTTGGACGCACCTGTGACCACCGCCACCTTGCCTAAAAGCTTTTTGCTGCTCATAACATTCTTCGCGCTATTCTCACTTCATCCGGGACCTAGACGCCCCGTTCATCCCATCGACAAAACTCGGCCGGTCTGGAGTCATGTCTGCGAATACAAACCGTGAGCGACGCCCGAAGGCCTACTCCCTTCCACTGCCCCGCGGGCGGTCGGTCCACCAACTAGTCTAGCGCACTTTGAACCACACCCTACCGGGCGTGGCCGCGATGGCTTCGCTTGAGAGACCGACCAGACAGCCACAATGCGGAAGTGACACTGAGCAGCCAGAACGCACTGGGCTCCGGAACCATCGTGAGTTCGACGCTGTCCAAGCCGGTAAACATGGAGTCGCTGAACCCACCCCCCTGGAAGATCAGCGCCGCACGTGAGGCCGTGGCATCAAGCTGGACAGAAAACGGCTGCCAGTTCACTCGACGTAGGCCTGGGTTCACGTTGCTGAAGCGATCCCAGGTCGCAGTGGTTCCGATCGGCAAGGTCGTGGCGCTCGCTAAAGAGTACAGATTTGCGTCGGAGATCGTGTCTGATTGAAAAATTGCCAAATCCAACCCGCCCCAACCACTCACGCTGCCGGAGTTCTCAATATCCTCGTAGGAACCCACGCTGAAGGTCAGCACATAGCTCGCTCCCGGCACGAGATCTACATACTGCCAGAGACTCACGGAATGAACGTTGACGAAGCCATTTCCCCGGTCAGCATTGAACTCCATCGAATGGACGCCGTCAGCGGCTGTGTAGGAGTAAGACACTGGGAACGGTTGAACCGGGCCGTTCGCGGATTGGCTCTTCCAGCTGGGATAGATGTAGGTGTTGTCTTGCGTCCATGAAACCAGATCTGGCCGCTCGAAATCCCCATTTCGGATCAAACTGGATTGAGCTCTCAAGTCGCTGGCCAGCCACAAAAACACCGAAGTAACGCCGAAGTAGATTGATCGTTCGATCATAGTCACAAGCTCCTCAATTAATATTGGACCGGGCTGGGCCGGATGATAGATCAGCCGCCGCTGCGCCGTCTTCCATCATTTGGAATTATATCACACAACGCCTCCCTAAAAGTCAACTGCGCGGCCTTTAGAAGTTGGCGACAGCGCCCCCCAAGCCGCCCACTACCGAAATATCCGGAACTTCTGTTGTATCCTCAAGGCCGACCTGTAGTCTCGTTGGCAAAATCAAACTGCATTGAACTGATATGGCCAAAGGAAAAAGAAGTCAGAAGCGCGAGGTCCGAAAACCCAAGAAGGAAAAACCCAAGCCGGCGCCGGCGACCTCTCGTCGGAAAAGTTGAAGCCACCGGAGGTCCGAATCCCAACCCGCAACTCGAAAGACTGCCTGCCAGGTTCCAGTTGACGGAGAAACACCGTGCCTAGCAGCCAACCTTGTCTCCTCCGCACCGAAGGAGGATAAAACTACCCGAGGCATCGCCCGGCCGGGATGAGCCTCCTTCCGGGGTCGTCACAAGTTTCCGCTGATTTTCGCAGTCTACCGCTGGGCAAGCGAAGCCTTCTACGTCATCCTGTCGGCGCATGACCAGTGTCGCAGAGGTTTTCGTTGGGTTGCTCCTGGCAGTAGCGGTGTTGGCGCTGCTGGCTCGGCGCTTGCACATACCTTACCCCATCCTCTTCGTGGTCGGCGGATTGTTGCTCGGACTCGTCCCGACACTGCCGAAGGTTCGACTCGATCCCGAACTGGTCTTCCTGTTCTTTCTTCCGCCCCTTTTGTTTCCCGCTGCGTTGTTCACGTCTTGGAGAGATTTTCGGGCCAATCTGCGTTCGATCTCCCTGCTCGCCGTTGGCTTAGTTCTTTTTACCACGGTGAGCGTCGCGATTCTGAGCCACTACCTCATGGGCCTCCCGATGGCGGTCGGGTTGGTCCTCGGGGCCATCATATCACCTCCGGATGCGATTGCGGCAACGGCGATCGCGAACCGATTGAGAGTCCCCCGGCGTCTCGTTACGATTCTGGAAGGCGAGAGCCTGGTCAATGACGCCACCGCGCTGGTAGCGTACCGTTTCGCCACGCTCGCCGTGGCGACCGGATCATTTTCACTGACGCAGGCCAGTGTCATGTTTTTATGGGTTGGCTTCGGTGGGATTGGGATGGGCCTGTTGTTCGGTTGGTTGGCGGCCAAATTTCACCAGAGCGTCGACGATGCTCCGATCGAAATCACGGTGTCGCTGTTGACACCGTTCGCCGCTTACCTTTCTGCGGAACGACTGGAGGTTTCCGGCGTTTTGGCGGTGGTAACCGCTGGATTGTATCTCGGTCGACGGATGCCAGACATCCTCACTTTCCAGACGCGCCTTCAAGGGGGACCGGTTTGGGACATGGTAGAGTTTCTTCTCAATGGGTTCGTTTTTATTTTGATCGGGTTGCAGCTTCCCGAAATCCTGGACGCTTTGACCTCCGCCGAAATGCCAGTGGCTCAGGTGATAGGATACGCCCTGGCGATCAGTGTGGCGGTGATCCTCATCCGCATTGTCTGGGTGTTTCCGGCATCCTATCTCCCCCGCCTGGCCTCCAAATCGCTGCGTCAACGCGACCCGTATCCCCGATGGCAGAACGTGGCACTGGTAGCGTGGACGGGAATGAGAGGGGTGGTCTCCCTCGCTGCGGCGCTGGCGCTCCCGCTGACGGCGCAAAACGGCCAGCCCTTCCCGGCTCGCGATCTCATTATTTTCATCACGTTCGTGGTTATTTTGGTAACCCTCGTGGTTCAGGGAGTGAGTCTCCCGCCACTGATTCGGCTGCTGGGGATCAAGGACGACGGGTCCATGGAATTGGAGGAACGGGACGCCAGGCTGAAAGCGAATCGGGCCGCCCTGACCAAGCTGGATCTCATGCAGGAGCAGGAGCCGGAAATGGCTGACGCGCTTCGCCGGTTGCGCGCTGAGTATCAAGATCACCTGCTTCAACTCGAAGGCGCCAAAGCTCACTCACCAGGGATCCCGCTCCGAAGGTTCTCCTCAGATTTCGAACGCCTGTCCCACGAAGCCCTGCTGGAGGAGAGACGCACGATTGTGCAGCTCCGCGATCAGGACATCATCAGCGACGAAGTGCTCCGGCATATTCAACGGGACATCGACTTGGCTGAGGCACGACTCGGCCATCATTCGTAGCGCCCGACTTTTGCCACGAGATTCTTTCACTCGCGACTCCTCGCGGTCCCGCTTCCGCGGGGCCAACTTTTCCGTCAAAGAGAAAGATGAGTAAAACTCTAAATGGCACGGGAGGACGGCTCACGGTATGGGACACGAGCACCACCATCCCAACCAGCTCATCCTTCTACCGCCTACACGCTTCACGCCCACAGTAATCCCCTGAAGGAGCCGCATCGTGATTGCCTCACTCCTCAACTCAGGCCTATTCTTCCTGGTGACCAATTTTGGCGTCTGGTTCTGCGTGGCGACCGATCCGAAAACCTCGGGCGGTTTGCTGGAGTGCTATGCGGCAGGGCTGCCCCTCCTGGCCAACGGGCCGCTCGGCGATTTGTTTTATGCCGGCCTGCTGTTCGGATCAATGTCCCTAACGGAGCGTCGCCTCGCCTCGCTTCGCGCGGTCACTCCCGTTCCGTCCGCAGCTTAAGAAGCTCAAATGCCCAAGCCTCCACCCACTCCTGACTTGCGTCTGGTCTCACTGCTGCCCTCAGCAACGGAAATGGCCTGCGCGCTGGGACTCATCGATCAGTTGGTCGGCATCACCCATTGCTGTGACTATCCACCGGAGATCCAAGGCAAACCGCTGGTGGTTCATGGCAACATCCCGGTGGATGAACTGAGCCCTAGCGAGATCGATCACGCCGTCAGCGCATCGGTGGCGAGAGGCCAGAGCCTATACCAAGTTGACGAAGACCTCCTGCGTCAGCTCGCGCCCACGCACATCCTTACCCAAGACCTCTGTCAGGTCTGCGCTCCCGCCGGCAACGAAGTCAGTCAGGCTCTCAAGGCCCTACCTCAAACGCCGGAGATACTCTGGATGTCGCCCCACTCGATCGCGCAGATTGAGGAGAACCTGCGTGAACTCGCCAACTCCACTGGCCGCGCCAGCGTGGCAGAGCATCTGATTCACACCGGACGCCGTCGGCTCCAACGCATCGCTGATCGGCTGCCACCCAACGCCACGCCGGTACGTGTCTTTTGCGCCGAGTGGGTCGACCCCTTGTTCTGCGCCGGGCATTGGGTGCCTGAAATGGTGGAGATTGCCGGAGGCACCGACTCGCTCGGGCGCAAGGGGGCCGACTCCGTTCGAGTGAGCTGGGAAGCGGTACGGGGGGCCAGGCCAGAGGTCTTCATCCTCATGCCATGCGGCTTTGGAAGCGGGGCAGCAGCCGCGCAGACAAGATGGCTCACGCAGCAACCCGGCTGGCTGGAACTTCCGGCGGTGCGCCAGGGCCGTGTCTTTGCCGTGGAGGGAGGATACTTCAACCGGCCCGGACCCCGCGTGATCGACGGAACCGAGTTGCTCGCCCACCTCCTCCACCCCGAGTTCTTCGACTGGCAAGGGCTTGCGTCCGCGTTTCGCCGGATCGACTGCAACTCACCACTGCCACTTCAACCTGGAGATTTCTACTTCGAGGCGGGGCTTCTCGTGCTCACCGCGCAATACCATCGACGACGCGGCTACTGTTGCGGGAGCGGCTGCCGCCACTGTCCTTATGTCTAGCGCTGCGGAATGGACGCATCAGAATCGACGATCACTCGATAGAACCCAGCCGGATCCTCCGCCACAATATCGAACGGACTCACAGCTCCGGGAATGGGATGCCAGGGGCCGGTGGGGGTTGGCGCCACCTCCAGTTGGCCGAGCGACCAGCTGAGCCGAGTGCCGCGCCCGCTTTGTCGGAATCGCAGACGACTGGCCAGATCAGCCACCGACCATTCATAGACGCGGTCGCCCGCCGTGAGCACGCTGGCTCCCTCTGGGCTAAAAGCCACCGCGCTCACCGCCGCGCGATGCCCACTGAAGACTCGAAGCGGCTGCACGGTTTCGGTGTCCCAGAGGGTCGCAGTGAACGCCGGCCAACCTTCACCGGTAAGAACATACTGGCCGTCGGGCGAGAAGGCGGCGGATTCAAGAAATGCTGCGCGAATGACGAATTCCCGCCTGAGCTCAAAAGTCGTGGCGTCAAAAAGACGGATCAAGCCGTCCCCCCAGGCCACCAACAGGGTCTCACCTGCGGGGGCGATGGCCACAGCGACCACGGGACCAGCCTCGGCAATCAAGGTGCGGACGAGTCGACCTGTCCCCACCTCAAAGACCCGGGCGTTCGAATCCGTGGAGCCGCAGACCAGGATCGAAGCGAGGGGAGAGAATGCCACGCTTCTGATCCATCCCGATCCGATCAACGTACGGAGCAGCGCACCGGTTCCCGCGTTGAACACACGCACCCGTCCATCCTGTGCACCTGCAGCCACCAGAGAGCCATCCGGTGACCAAGCGGCGCTCATCGGATGGCTGCCCGTCCATTTGAATTCACGAATCATGGAGCCGCTCTCCGTATCCCAGAGGCGCGCTCCAGGATCGGGAAGGCCCACGGTGGTCAGCAGTTGGGCTCCGTCCCTTGAGAACGCGGCGGCCATGGTACCAGATCCACCGCCCAGGAACTCCCGCACTGCGCCACCGGTGTGCCTATTCCATAGTCGCGCCGGCCGCTCTGTCCCGGCGCTCAGCACAGATTGTCCGTTGGGTGAAAACCCGACGGCCGTGTGAGTCGAGGTCGTATGACCGCGATAGGACTGAAACACCCTTCCGGAGGGCAATTCCCGAAGACTCAGGACTGAATCAAGATCCGCCGTCACCACTAAAAATGCCCCCGTGACGCCCGCGCCGGTAACGATGGGGACGCCGGGAACGACTTGCTGCAATTCGCCCGATGGGAAGTCCCACAGAAAAACGCGACCGTCATTCCCTAACGCCGCCAGGGTGGAGGAGTCGGGCATCCAAAGATCGATCACCAGGAGGGTTGGCGCCGCTATCCCCCCAAACGATCGGATCACCTGGGGAGCTTCGATGTTCCAGAGAAGAATCTCACCACCGCTAGCCGCAGTCACCAGTTGCCCAGTAGGAGTGAACATCACCCGATCGGCGGTCCAGTTGGTGGTCGGCAACGAACGCAGTTCTGCCTGCTCAACCACATTCCAGAGAGTGACGCTATTGGTGCGTGACGCCTCGAGAGTGGCCAGCACGTTTCCATCCGGGGACAAAGCCGCGGCAAAGAAGAAAGCATCGCGTTTCTCCACCGCGAACGTTTGCCTCCCGGTTTCTGAAGACCAAACCCGGGCGATACCCTCGCCCGCTACCGATACAAAGCTCCTTCCGTCGGCGGAGAACTCCAGGCTGAAGATATCGCCTCGCGACGGTGGATGGTCGTGAATCACGTCACCGGATTCGATGCTCCAAGACCGCACCAAGCCGCTGCTCCCTCCGAGCAGGGTCCTTCCGTCGGGTGAAAAGGCCAGCGCGGTCACCGACCACGGCGAATCTAAGGGGGTCAACAACTGACCAGATTTCAGGTCCCACAGAAAAGCTCCGGTCTGTCCTGCGGTTGCCACGAAGCGCTGGTCACGGGAAACGGCCACGCTTCGAACATCGCCAAGGCCAAACGTCCGATTCGGTTCGACCACGAAATCCAGTGCGCTCGTCACTCCACCTACCACCGAAAGAAAGCAGAAGAGGAGGTTCCCCAAGCGGAGTTTCAGTTGAGATAGGTCGGACGTAGTCATGGTGCTCAGTCAGATCGGTATTAAGGGTGCCCCCGGCCGAAGCAGGCCATCTGCCCAACAATCGGCACCGGCTGGTCATGATGCCCAAAGCATGGGAGCGGGACAATGGAACCAAAGGAGCAATGAATGGGTAACCCGCCGAGCCCAACAAGGGGTCGAGGCAGGGATAAGCCCCCTAGCCCGGACCTCAAGTGGCCAATCGGACGCAACCTACTGGTGAGCATTACGATCGATAGAAAACCCTCATGGGGTGAACTCTCGGATCCCTCCGCAACCACGACAAGGGTTATAGCGCCCCACTTCCGTTACGCTCCAACTCACCCATGGAAAGTAGCCATCCTTTCAAATATTTTCTGGATCGGACCCTACGCCACCGGTTAAAGATTTCAGCTAATCATGAAGGTTCTCCCAAAAAATAGAACACGCTGCGTTAGTTCACTTCGACCCCGTTTAATCTGGGGTGATCCAGGTCACGCCACCCCGCAGCCTAACCGCTGCTTAGCCAGTCGCCGAATCACGGGGTGGTGGGCACTTGCCACCACGGCCCTCCTTGCGCTGATTACGGGCGGAGGTTCCCAAGCCCAGGCCCAAACCCCAAACCCGATCGTCGTCGAGAATGCTCTACCCGGCACACCGCAGTCGACGTGGTCGCCCGGGGCATCCGTTCCCACGATTCGCGGGTTTACCAGCGATGTCAGCGTCAATAAGGGGGAGGACATTACCTTCTACATCCAGACACCCGATGGGCCGAACGTCGTATACGATCTGGTGGTGTACCGCCTGGGATACTACCAAGGCAACGGAGCGCGCGAAGTGGCGCGCTTCACCGGCACCACCGTCGATCAACCTCAGTGTCTGACAACCCCCACCCCTTCGCTGGATCCAGCAACGGATGCCCGGGAGTTTCCATTTCTCATCGACTGTGGCAACTGGACTCCGTCGTTGACTTGGAGCACGCCCGCAGACCTGGTGTCCGGGCTGTTCATGGCCAAAGTGCAACGTCGCGATACACGCATCTCATGCGGGATATTCTTCGTGATACGAGATGACGCGCGAGCATCGGATATTCTGTTGCAGACATCCGACACGACCTGGCAGGCATATAACTACGGTGCCGCCTACCAAGGCAGCTCGATCCCGCCCGAACAAACCATGGATGGCCATTGCGTGTACGATGCTCTGAATCGCCGTGCGTATAAAGTGTCCACTCGACGCCCGCACCTCAGCGCCGTGACCAACATAGCCCCCCCTCACGCTCAGGTGATCCTCGAGAACACCGTCGGGCAGGTTTTAGGATACGGCGAGGAATACCCCCTCATCCGCTTTCTCGAGGCGAACGGATTTGATGTCAGCTACACTACCGGCAAGGACAGCGACCAGAGGGGTGAACTCATTCGCAATCATCGTCTGTTCATCTCCAGCGGCCACGACGAATACTGGTCCTTGCCACAGATGCGTCACGTCGAGGCGGCGCGGGACGCGGGCGTCAACTTGGCGTTCTTCTCCGGGAACACCGCCTATTGGAAAATTCGATGGGAGGACGATCACAAGACCATGGTCGTCTTCAAGGAGCAGAAGGGCTTCAAGCTCGACCCGCTCCCGGGCGTGAGCACGGGTTTGTTTCGCGACTCGAAGTTCGGCCCACCCGCGTATGATGGCTATCTGCCCGAGAACGGTTTACTGGGGTTACTCACCTCAATTCCTACCCATGTCGACCATCCCCTCGAAGTCCCCGAGGCCGATGGAAAGCTGAGGTTCTGGCGCAATACCAGCGTCGCGAACATGACCCCGGGACAGGTCAGCGTTTTTGACGATTTGCTGGGATATGAGATCGACGGCGATCTAGACAATGGATTCCGCCCTCCGGGTTTGTTTCATCTCTCGACTACCGAGCTGACCAACCAGCCTGCCTCAAGCTTTGAACTGGGACTCTCGTCCGTGCTCCACCACATGTCGCTCTACCGGGCCAGCAGCGGAGCATTGGTCTTTAGTGCTGGCACCATGCGGCTTCAACGAGCCTTGGCAGGTTTCTACAGCATGGCTCCGAGGGCTGGGGATCCCCGGCTCCAGCAGGCCATCGTCAACCTCTTCGCTGACATGAACGTACAGCCGGCGACTCTCCAAAGCGGGCTGACCCTGGCAACCGCCTCCACCGACCAGACGCCACCGACCGCCCAGATATCCCTTCCTTCCAGCGACACCAATGTGAGCGTCCACGATACGGTGTTCATTTCGGGATCTGCAGCCGACGGCGGCGGACGGGTGGCCGCGGTGGAAGTGTCCACGGACGGCGGAACCAGCTGGCATCCTGCCAAAGGCCGCGAATCCTGGAGCTACGCCTTCACGCCCTGTGATGTCGGCGTCTATGGAGTTGTGGCCCGCGCAGTCGATGACAGCGGTAACATCGGGTTGCCCACTTCAGTGCGCTCACTCGTTGCAACGTTGTCGACTTCGAGCAACTTCGTGGCAAACGGATTGTTTGACTGCGGCTTCGACGAGTATCCACTGCCCAACACGGTCAATTGGATTGCCCGCGGATGGTTCCAGCAAGCCGAGTCCGGCCGAACGCTGGTCCTGACACCAGGAGGATTGGATAACGGCGTGAGTCTGCAACGCGTCGTTGCAGCCGCCGGCCGTGACGGCATCGCACAGAATCTCACCTTGGTGCCAGGGCAAAGATATGCCCTCACAGCAAGAGTGTTCCTGGAGAGTGGTGCCGCGGTCCTAAAAATTGGGTCCTCAGCTGCCACGGCAAGTGTGACGGTGCCCATCAACTCCATCGGCCGCTGGCAAACCCTGAGCGCCGAATACTCCCCGAGCCTGCCCAATTCCACCCTGGCCATCTGCAGCGATGCTGGGCCGGCGGTGTTCAAGGTCGATGACGTGGTGATTCAGATGCTGCCCCAACCTCCGATCAATATTCCACCAACGATCTCGGCAATCAGCTCCCGCAGTATCAACGAGGACGGAACCACCGGCGCCATTGTCTTCACCCTCGCTGATGTCGACTCCCCCGTGAACACCCTGCAGGTGACACCCACGACTTCCAACCCGACGCTCATCCCGGTTGGAAACATCACCATGGCCGGAACCGGCGCGGGCCGTACGGTGACCGTCAAGCCCGCCGCTAACCAGTCCGGATCGGCGATCATCACTCTCACAGTCGCCGACGCCAGCGGAGGCAGGGCGTCTTCCTCGTTCACTCTAACCGTCAATGCTGTGAACGACGCACCCACCATCACCTCCATCTCTGCTCGGACGATCAACGAGGACGGAACCGCGGGCCCGATCGCCTTCACCCTCGCCGATGTGGATTCGTCGGTGAACACCTTGACCGTTACCCCCACCACCTCCAACTCGACGCTGGTTCCGGTGGGTAACATTGTCGTTGCAGGAACCGGCGCCAGTCGTACCGTGACCGTCAAGCCCGCGGCCAATCGGTCCGGATCGGCGACCATCACCCTGACCGTGGCGGATGCGAGCGGAGGCAGGGCTTCTTCATCGTTCACCACCACCGTCATTGCCGTGAACGATCCACCCACCATCACGACTGTCGGACCGCAAACCATCTTTGAGAACGGAACCGCAGGCCCGCTTGCCTTTAGGATCGCCGATGTGGATTCCTCTCTCAGTGGCCTCCGAGTGAGCGTGACGTCTTCCAACACGGCTCTGGTACCGACGGCGAATATCGCCTTCGGAGGGCTGGGAGGCAATCGCACCATTACCATCCGGCCCGTCCGATCGAGAATAGGCACAGCCGATGTGACCATCAAAGTTACCGACAGCGGCGGGCGGAGCAGCACCACCACATTTCGGCTGACTGTGGTGAGACGCTAACACGTCTGCATCTGCGGTTTTCGCTGGCGAGTCATCCGCGAACCTGCAAAGTGCCGTCGTTCTTTGAAATAGCCTTCATTCTCCGTTTGTCGGGGTCTGAAGGCTTTTTCGTTTCAGATTCCGCCCTGGTCTCTCCATCGTAAACCCGCCTGGTCGCTTGCGACCGGGCATGATGAAAGACCAAACATGCGGACATCTCGTTTCTCAGCACCGGCCAGTGCCGGCACCTCCACTCCGCCAAACGATCGGATCACCTTCGCCGTCTCCACATCCCAAAGCGAGCGTGTTGAACTCAATACGTTAGCGCCGAAGAACGAAGGATTTCGCAAAAAGATTCAGCAGTTCCCCAGGAGATTTACTCTCTTCCCAATCGCGACCGTCCTCTGCATTCTCCAAGGCACCATGAAACAGATTCGCAAACTGATCGCCTTCAGCTGCTGGGCTGCCTCCCTGGTGTGGCTCTCGGCCTGCCAGACATCGCCAGCTCCGAGCACCCGCGCACTCGCACCCGAGGCCAGCGTCAAACCCGGCATTAACACGGAATACCTCAAACCGAATCTCAACGTCTCCAATTGGGTCGAGCGCTTCGAAAAGGAGGGACGCGAAATCTACGACCACCGGGAGAAAATCGTCGCCGCAGCCAAGATCCGTCCAGGCTCGGTTGTCGCGGACATTGGTTCGGGCACCGGACTGTTCACCCCCATGCTCTCCGCTGCAACCGGTCCTAAGGGCAGCGTTTATGCTGTCGACATCGTTCCCGCCTTCCTGAAGCTCATTGCGGAACGTGCCGGGCAGGCCGGGCAGCACAATGTTAAGACGGTCCTGTGCACGGAGCGCTCCGTGGAGCTGGCGGATAACTCCATCGACTCGGCTTTCATCTGTGATGTGTATCACCATTTCGAATACCCCCAGCATTCGCTGGCCTCCCTGCATCGTGCCCTCCGCCGCAACGGCGAGGTATTTTTGATCGATTTCAAACGGGTGCCCGGGGTAAGCTCGGACTGGATTCTGAATCACGTCCGGGCGGGCCAGGAAGTGGTGACGGCTGAGTTTGAGGCCGCTGGGTTTAAGAAGATAGAAGAGCTGCCGCTGCTCAAAGACAACTACACCCTCCGCTTCCGCAAAGTGAGCCGCTAGGATCGTGCGCATGGACGCCCCCTCCGCGCCACACCGGACGATCGGGTTCTGGAGTGCGACGGCACTCGTGATCGCCAGTATGCTGGGGGCGGGCGTTTTCACCACCAGTGGTTTTCTGCTGGCGGATTTGAAATCTCCCTGGCTGGTTTTGGTCGCCTGGATGATCGGCGGCGTCATCGCCATGCTGGGAGCCCTGAGCTATGGAAGCCTGGCGCGACACCTGCCGGAGTCCGGTGGTGAATACCTGTTTCTGTCCCGAACGCTACATCCGGCGGCGGGGTACGTGGCAGGATGGATCTCCTTGCTGGTAGGCTTCTCCGCCCCGCTCGCCGCCGCTGCCAATGCCTTTGGTGAATACATGCAAGCTTGGCTGCCCGGCAGCAGCCCTCGCGTCATCGGGACCGTTCTGATGATCCTGATGTCCTCCCTGCACGCTTGGAATGTCCGTCATGGAACATTCGCCCAGAACCTGGCAGTGCTACTTAAAGTGATCCTGATCACCGCCTTCGTCGGCTTCGGTGTGACCAGGATCCCAGGCGCCCCCAGCCCCCCTTCCGCCGACGTTTCCATTCCTTCGTTCGCAATGTCCCTGGTGTGGATTTCGTTTAGCTACGCGGGCTGGAATGCGGTGATCTATCTGGGTGGCGAAGTGACCCATCCCGAGCGCAATCTGCCGCGCTCGCTCGTGACCGGTACCCTGGCTGTCACCGCGATCTACCTGGCCGTCAATGCCGTGTTTGTGCTGACGGTGCCGGCTGAGACGATCTCCGGTAGATTGGAAGTGGGCCGACTTGTGGCCGATCGCCTAGGGGGAGCCGCCTGGGCAAACGGCGCGACGCTCCTCATCGCGCTGGCGCTCATTACCTCCGTGTCCTCGCTGATCATGACCGGGCCGCGGGTCTACGCACGAATGGCGGCGGATGGCTATCTGCCCTCCTGGTTGGTGCAGGAATCCGGCCCGCCCCGGCCGTCCATCGCGTTCCAGTTCGCCATCGGCTTGATCATGCTCTGGACCTCCAGCTACACGGCCCTGCTCACCTTTATCGGATTCACGCTCGGCCTCAGCACGGCCGCCACTGTCCTGGGCCTCGTGCTCGTCCGTCGCCGGCTGGGACCCGCACTGCACGTGACCGGATGGCCTTGGGTACCTCTCACATTCATCGCCGCGGTCCTGGGGACAACTGCGCTGTCCATCTCCCGATCCCCGCTGCCCAGCCTGGCCGGGTTTGCCGTGATCGGCCTCGGCTGGGCCGCCTGGCGCCTCAGCCGTCGACTCGGTTGAGCCCGTCAGATCAGGAGGCAAACCCAGCGGGGTATCGTGATCCGTATTGACGAAACCGAATCCTAAGCAAAACCCGCCCCACCTTACGTCACTTTGTCTTCAAGGTAACCGTGAGATTACCGGTTCCTTTTCCGCAGGAAAATATCTAGGTCACTTTTTAGAGGCTCGGCCGCATCCCGGTCCCTTGCCCCCCCCGAAGCAGCACTCGTTCGAGGTCCCCGCGGTTTGGGTAGCCACAACCACTGCTGGATGGCTGCGGTCATGAGCTTTCCATCCTTCTTTGACGAACTCGGAGATCACCGCCGCGTGGTTTTGAGCCACCCGAATTGCGTCCCGAGTCTTGCCCGTCACGGTCATCCTAACTCCTTTCTTCGTTTTCGAGAAATGATGACGAATGTCCGAGTAGTGCGCGACGTACTCTGCAAATGCCGGATCCCAACGTCGCACCATCAGGCCCGATTCCAGACGGGCGTTCATCTGGCGAATGTGCCCTCGAAGCGCAGCCACGGCCTTGGGATCATCGGACTCGGTGGTGGCAACATACCCGTTTTTGGTGTTCTCCACCGAGCGAGTGATCTTGGCATGAACCTGGAACAGGGTATGGATATTCGCCTGCGCTTCCGGTGGCATCCCCTGGCCATGCACTCCCAGAGGACCCCATGCCAGAGCGCCTGCTAACCCCATCGCCACTGTCAAAAATATCGTTTTCATAGAGGCCTTTCCCGCGTTAATGATGGGAACGTTCCCATCGGGCCGGCCGCATCGAAGTGACCGGTTCCAACCCTTACTGAGCCTGCGCCCATGCAGAAGTTACAACCTTTGGGAAAGGACACGACCTCACTCTGGATGTTCCCCCTCAGAACCCCCGGGCACCCTTTCAGAGGTGCCCGGGGACGGCCGATGCATTAAGCCAGGTCAAAACGATCCAGATTCATCACCTTGGTCCAGGCGGCGACGAAATCCTGAACGAACTTCTTCTCCCCGTCAGAGCTTCCATAGACTTCCGCCAGGGCGCGAAGGATCGAGTTGGAGCCGAAGAGCAGATCGACACGAGTGCCGGTCCACTTCGGTTCACCCGTCTTACGATCGCGACCTTCGAAATAGTCGGCCTCCATCGAAGTCGGCTTCCATTCAGTCCCCATGTCGAGCAGGTTCACGAAGAAGTCGTTGCTCAACGCTTCCGATTTCTTGGTGAACACTCCGTGCCGGGTCTGGCCGGCATTGGTGCCCAGAACACGCAGTCCCCCTACCAACACCGTCAACTCCGGCGCAGTCAGGGTCAGCAGTTGCGCTTTGTCGATCAGCAACGCCTCCGCCGAGATGGTGTACTTGCACTTGAGATAGTTGCGGAATCCGTCGGCGATGGGTTCCAGCACAGCAAAGGACGCCACATCGGTCTGCTCCTGCGTCGCATCCATGCGTCCCGGGGTGAACGGAACCGTCACGTCATGGCCGGCATTTTTGGCAGCCTTCTCGACCCCAACACCACCAGCGAGGACGATCAGATCAGCCAACGAGACTTTCTTGCCGCTGGACTGAGCACTGTTGAACCCAGCCTGGATCCCTTCCAAAGTCTTCAGCACCTTGGCCAGCTGCGCGGGTTGGTTGACTTCCCAATCCTTCTGTGGTGCCAACCGGAGACGAGCACCGTTCGCACCACCACGCATGTCAGAGCCACGGAAGGTAGAGGCGGACGCCCACGCGGTGGAGACCAGCTCCGAAACAGACAGACCGGATGCCAAGATCTTGCTTTTGAGCGCCGTGATGTCCTGAGCATCGACCAACGGATGGTTGACCGCGGGGATGGGGTCCTGCCAAACGAGCTCTTCCTTCGGAACCTCGGAGCCGAGGTATCGCGCGCGCGGACCCATGTCCCGATGGGTCAGCTTGAACCAAGCCCGAGCAAACGCGTCCGCAAACTGACCAGGGTTCGCCAGGAACCGCCGGGAGATCTTTTCGTAGGCCGGATCAAAGCGCAGCGCCAAGTCCGTCGTGAGCATGGATGGCGCAATACGCTTGGAGGGATCGTGAGCCGCTGGAACAGTCCCAGCACCGCCTCCATTCTTCGGACGCCATTGATTGGCACCGGCGGGGCTCTTGGTCAGCTCCCATTCAAACCCAAACAGGTTTTCGAAGAAGTTATTGCTCCACTTCGTCGGGGTGGTGGTCCACGTGACTTCCAGACCGCTGGTGATGGCATCGCCACCCTTCCCAGTCCCGAAGCTGCTTTTCCAACCCAGCCCCTGCTCTTCCAGGCCGGCCGCCTCGGGTTCTACTCCCACATGGGATGCCGGTCCGGCACCGTGGGTTTTCCCAAAAGTGTGCCCACCGGCAATCAGCGCCACCGTTTCCTCATCGTTCATCGCCATGCGAGCGAATGTCTCCCGGATATCCCTAGCGGCAGCGATCGGATCAGGGTTGCCGTTCGGACCTTCCGGGTTCACATAGATCAAACCCATCTGCACGGCGGCCAAAGGGTTCTCCAGGTTGCGGTCGCCCGTATACCGTTTATCGTCCAACCACTTAGTCTCGGTGCCCCAATAGACATCCTGGTCAGGCTCCCAAACGTCGGCGCGCCCACCTGCAAATCCGAACGTCTTGAATCCCATCGTCTCCAAGGCGACGTTACCGGTCAGAATCATCAAGTCGGCCCAAGAAATCTTCCGCCCGTATTTCTGCTTGATGGGCCACAGGAGCCGGCGGGCCTTATCCAAGCTCACGTTATCCGGCCAACTATTCAGGGGCGCGAAGCGCTGCTGGCCCCGCCCGCCGCCGCCACGACCGTCCCCGGTGCGGTAAGTCCCGGCGCTATGCCATGCCATACGGATGAACAAGGGCCCGTAGTGGCCAAAGTCGGCGGGCCACCAGTCCTGCGACTGGGTCATCAGGGCGGCGAGATCCTTCTTTAATGCAGCCAGGTCGAGACTCTTGAACTCCTTGGCATAGTCGAAACCCTCTCCCATCGGATTTGATTTCGTGGAATGCTGGTGGAGCAATTCAACCTTCAGATGGTTCGGCCACCAATCACGGTTGGCTGTGCCGCCGCCGGCGGTGTGGTTGAACGGGCATTTAGCTTCGGATGACATAATATTCGCGTTGGGATCGTTGTGCTACACTCTATTTACAAGCAATCAGTTAGTCACGACTTGGTGAGCGGTCAACTCCATATTCGTAGCCGCATCGCGAAGTGTTTTGGAGTGCGCTAACCCTCTGCCGCTTCCCGGCCCCCCGGAGGGGGATCCTGACTGTGCTCACCCGGGTTTATTCACTCCCCACCCGCGGTGCTGGCCGAATTTAGTGTCGCCTGAAATCTCCCGACCTGGCATACAAGGCCTGGCTGATACGATGAACGTCGACAACATCCTGGCGGCACTCAATTCCGAGCAAGTGGACTATCTCCTAATCGGGGGAATGAACTTCCTCATCCGCCACCTGCCCGAGCTGACGTTTGATGTCGACATCTGGGTTCGAGACGAAGCCGACAACCTTGCCCGCCTCAACCGCGCCTTGACGGCTCTCGGGGGGGCGTGGGGGCCTACCGAACAGGAGTGGGCCTCGGTTCCAGAGGATTGGAACTGGCTGCGCCGCCAATCCGTCTTTTGCCTGACCACTCGTGAGGGCGCTCTGGACGTCTTTCGCGACGTCCGCGGCCTGGAAGGAAGCTACGCTGCATGCCGTGCTCGTGCCGACGTCTGCGCCACCGCTGCCGGACAACCGTTTTTAGGCCTGAGCGACGAGGACATGTTGGCGTGTCAGAAAGCGCTTCCAGAACCCGAACGGAAGCCCAGCCGGGTGCAACATTTGGAACGCGCGATCCGGGAGCGTCAGAAAGGATGAGCGATGGCTGACGGAGAGCTGAAGAAGCGCGAGGAACTCAAACGGGATCGTGCCTACGATCCGTTGCAACGCTGGCTCCATATCCAGCAGACGATCACCTGGGCGGAAGCAAACATGCCTCCCCATCTGCGCCGCAACCAGCCGCGCCGGCCACGCCGGCCTTGAAACGAGAGCTGGGAGTGGGTGGCCCGCGGACCACGCAGATCACGCGGCAGGACAACAACTTTGTGAAGATCCTGAAGGCCGAAATGGGTCCCTTTTGGGGAGGGGTCCTTTGTTTTCTCCAAACCCCATAGGCTCAGTGTGTTCCGCCTGTCTTCTCTGCGCTCTTCCCGTCTCTGCGGTGTAAATCAGTTCGACTTTGTTTTCTGCGGGGGTCTTGGGTCCGTCTTGCGATAGACCTTCCCCTGTTCATACAATTCCAACCGACGTCGATAGCCCGCCCGCGCCCCTGTGGAACTGTCCCGAATCGCCTTCCGTTGTTCGCGCACTGCCAGGTCAAACTGACCCGCAGAAGCGTAAACCGCCGCAAGGGTATCGCGAGCATCTGGGTCTTCCATGACCTCCAGCACGCGGGTGATGTGCCTTAAAGCCGCTGCGTGATCGCGCACGCTCAGTCGGGCACCTGTGGCCGTAACCCAGGCAAATTCGCGTCGCGCGTCCAGGTTCTCAGGATGCAACTCCAGCGCCACCGCCAGCTCTTGGAGCGCGCGCTCCGAATCACCCTGTCGCTGATGTCGAACCGCCAGCCAGTAGTGAACGCAGCCCATCGCTTGGTCGACGGTTAAATCCGCCAACGCCGCCTTGGCTTGAATGGCACCGGATGAGATGTTCCAGGGTTTGACGTAGGACTCGTCGGTGCGGATGGCCCCGTCCATCGTCTCCCAGTTAAGTTGACGGTTCCCTTCACGCCAGCGAACAAATGCGTGCCCCGGACGCCGGTCGCGCGAGGGAATCACCACCAGGACCAGGGGCAGTTGAAGCCGCTGCGCCACGCTCAGGTACAAAAAACTCACCGTATCACAGTCTGCGGCGTAGAACGGACCCGGAAATCGCTCCGCAATCATCTTCAGTCGTCGATGGTTCTGCGACTGCATCTGAAAGGCCGATCGACGAGCCGCCGTCATCCACGACGGGGTCAGGCTGTCCGCCATGAAGTCGGTGGCGCCGGTCTCGGGATAAACAAACCCCTGCCGAATCAGGGTCGCATCAATGCTCCGCAGAACCGCCTCCGCATAGTGCGGATCCCACCGACCCGTTCTTGCCCGTTTTACCTGGCCTGCCGCGGCGCATGCCTCCTCCAGGAAACGGTTTAGGATTTCGACTAGGCTGGGTTCGACCCGGCGGGGCTCTGCTTCCAATCTCAGAATTCGGTGGGCGATGGTTTCCGAAGGATCACCAGTCACTGCCGCATGGGGCAAGGTGACGGGGACGGACGATGGGGGCGGGCGATCGGCACCGGTCAGGGATAGCACGGCTGTGAATAGCGCCAGAGCGCTTGCCGCCACGCATGAGATTTCAACTCGCATTGATTCTTTGTCTGTCTCCACACCGACCTATGATCGCGTCCGCGCAGGCCGTAAACTAGCAACCGACTCGCGTGGCTCAAGATGAATTGGGAGCGTCAACCCGGAGGAGGAACCAATCAAGATACTATCGCCATGATAGGACTGATATCATGCCGTTCTGCTTCATACAAGCGTTTAACGCTCCAGGTGTCGGCGCAAATTCTCCGGACTCAAATAAATTGGCCAACTCGGCAGCCCGCCGCTACATATAGGCCATGCGAACATACTATCGCCAAATTCTGAATTTGCTCTTGGTATGGGTCTTGGGGATCGTTGCCCCACAAGCGGCCATGGCCGCACCTGGGGTGCGCGACGATGCCGCGGTCTTTTCGTCCCGGACAGTCAGACAAGCCGACGATGCTGCTCGGATGATCCAAAAGCAGCTTCACAAGGAGCTCCTGGTCGAGACCTTCGCCGGTATTCCGGAGGGGCGGAGCGAGGAATACGCTCGGAACCGCGAGGAGTTCTTCTCCAACCTCGTCCGCGATCGAGCCCGTTCGGCTCAACTGGATGGAATCTATGTGTTGGTGATGAAGGAGCCCCCGCCGCACCGATTCCGCATCCAGGTGGGCGTGGGTCCGGCGACTCGAGAAAAAGCGTTTCTCACCTCGAACCGTGACGAACTGGTTCGCATTTTTCAAAGTTCGTTCCGTGAGGACCGTTTTGATGAGGGCCTTCAGAACGGCGTCGCTTACGTCGAGAGGACTCTGCGGGCGAATCTCCGGCCATCTGCGGCCGCCGGCACGCCGTCCGCCTCTCCCAACGGATCGTGGGAAACAGCAGCGGCTACCAATGAACCCTCTTCGCGAGGGTCGATCGGATCCTTTTTGCTCCTGGGAGTGCTGCTCTTGGGAGGCATTCTCTTAGTGCGCTTTCTCTTCCGAATGATGCGTGGAAGCCAAGGTGGCCAACTCGCGGGTGCTGGAGGAATGGGCGGACGTGGCGGCGGGTTTCTAACCAGCTTGTTGGGTGGCATTGGCGGTGTCATGGCGGGGAGTTGGCTGTATGACCGTTTCATGGGAGGCAACGCGCACGCCAGTGATAGCTCGATGACGGGTCCGTCGGACAACGGAGCGTCTGATGTAGGCGGAGACTTTAGCAGCTCGGGCGGTGACGTCGATTTCGGCGGGGGTGGTGACTTCGGCGGCGACGGCGGCGGCGGCGGGGATGCGTAATCGCTGAGCCGCCTGGCCCGAACGCTTGAGACACTCATTGCGGCCGTCGCTTTCATCGCCGTTAGGAATCAGCCATGGCGGCTCCCGCTTGACTGCGGGGTTGCACCGAGGAATGGGCGGTTTGCAGGCTCCAGGCTGCCGAGGCTTGCAAATCGCCTACTAGATCCACTCCGGTCTTCAAAACATTCCCGTCGCTTCTTCGACTCTTAGCGGGTGCGGCTCGCGTTGCTGTTCGATCTTGAGGCCAGGGGGTAGCCATTGACATCCCGTTGGCACCATTCAGGCTAGGACTGTCGATAAGCGCCCTTGGACAATCGGACGCCTAGTGGGTTGCCGTGAGGTGGAGTCGGACGAGCGCTCCAGGGCGACCGCGAAGTCACCGCCTTCTCATAAGCTCACACTATGGATCTGGTTGTTTCTACCTCGAATGGCCTTTACTGCGTCCCCGGCGATTTCTACATCGATCCCTGGAAGCCTGTGGCTCGCGCCGTCATCACCCACGGCCACGCAGACCATGCTCGGGGGGGCAGCGGGCATTACCTGACGGCCACGAGCGGGGCAGCCATCCTGCGCAAACGGCTCGGGGATCACCTCCCGCTGCAGACCGTCGAATATGGCCAGATCCTTCAAGATCATGATGTCCAACTAAGCCTTCATCCCGCGGGCCATGTGCTTGGGTCCGCGCAAGTGCGATTAGAACACCGAGGGCAAGTTTGGGTGGTCTCGGGCGATTACAAGACCGAGGACGACGGGACCTGCGCGCCCTTCATCCCCGTCCGTTGTCATACCTTCATTACAGAATCCACTTTCGCGCTGCCCATTTACCAGTGGCCGACTCAAGCGCAATTGAAGTCCCACATCCTGGCTTGGTGGCGGTCGAATGCGGAGCAAGGAAGAACCAGCGTCGCTTTTTGCTACAGTCTGGGAAAAGCGCAACGCATCCTCGCCATGCTCGACCCCTCCATTGGGCCAATTCTCACGCACGGTGCCGTGGAGCGCATGAACGCCGCCTATCGAGAGACGGGGGTCAATCTACCTCCGACCCAGTATGCGGGCCAGGTGACGGAGCCTTCCGATCTGCGTCGAAGCCTCGTGCTGGCGCCGCCCTCGGCACAGGGTACCGCCTGGGTGAGACGCTTCGGCGATTACGCCGATGCCTTCGCGAGCGGCTGGATGCAGGTGCGTGGCACACGCCGGCGTCGCGGCGTGGACCGCGGCTTCGTGATGTCGGATCACGCCGACTGGTCAGGTCTTCAGCAAGCCGTGAAAGCCACCGGCGCACAGCGCGTGATCGTCACCCACGGTCAAGTGCATGTGATGGTCCGATGGCTTCGTGAATGCGGTTTGGAAGCGAATGCATTTCCTACCGAATACGGAGAGGAAGATTCAGAGGGCCAGGAGGCCGTTCCCGCGAATGCCGCGGACCTCAGCCCCGATAAGATCGACCCCACACTGCCTCTTGTATGAAGGCATTCGCCGAACTCTATGCCCGGTTGGATGCTAGCACGAGCAGCCACGCAAAACTCGAGGCCATGCAGGACTACTTTCGCGACGCCCAGCCGGCCGACTCGGCCTGGGCAGTGTATTTTCTGTGTGGAGGCAAACCACGCCAATTGGTGCCCACCAAGCTGCTTCGGGAACTGATCACCACGACCTCGCAGCTTCCCCAATGGCTCTTTGACGAATGCTACCAAGCCGTCGGCGACCTGGCCGAGACCCTCTCCTTGTTGCTCCCGCTGAGTAGCACAACCAACGCCGATGGTCTGGCTAGTTGGGTGGAGGGCAAGCTGCTCCCGTTGCGCGACATCCGAAAGGACCTTGGGGCCATGCATTTAATGCCTTTGCTCGATCAGCTGGATAGAGGCAGCCAACTTGTATTCCTCAAACTGATCACCGGCAGTTTTCGCGTCGGAGTTTCCAAGTTGCTGGTCACCCGAGCATTGGCGGCCTTGGCCGGTCTCGATGCCAAGCTTATCGCTCAGCGACTGGTGGGCTACACCGATGGATCGAGCCCGCCCACCGCTGACCGATATCAACGCTTAATCTCGCAACCTACGGACGGCGCTCCGGATGACCGCGACGCAGGTCAGCCTTATCCCTTCTTTCTAGCTCATTCGTTGCAGCTGCCGGTAACGGAATTCCAGGAAAGAATCGGGCCTCCGAGTGACTGGCAAATTGAATGGAAGTGGGATGGGATCCGCGCTCAGATCGTCAAGCGCCACGGCACACTGTGGATCTGGTCCCGCGGTGAGGAGCTGGTGACCGAGCGTTTTCCGGAGCTCTCAGCACTCGCTTCCACACTCCCGGATGGGACGATTCTGGATGGAGAGATCGTGGTTTGGAAGGCCGATCAGGTGCAACCGTTTGCCCTGTTACAGCAGCGAATCGCGCGCAAGAGGCTCCCTGCATCCCTGCTGAAGGACGCTCCAGTGATCTTTGTAGCCTACGACCTGTTGGAGTGGCGGGGAGTGGACTGGCGCACCCGCCCCCAGCGGGAGCGACGCCAACAGCTCGAGCATTTAGTCAGAGAAGTCCCGGAACCACACTTGCGCCTTTCCGAGCTGTTAGAAGGTGCCACCTGGAGTGAACTAGACCAACAACGGGCTCGTTCGCGAGGGCTAGGGGTAGAAGGGATGATGCTCAAAGGCAAAGAGGCACGTTACGGGGTCGGGCGCACCAAAGAGGCCGGGGTGTGGTGGAAGTGGAAAATAGATCCCTACACGGTGGATGCGGTTCTCATTTATGCGCAGCGAGGTCACGGGCGCCGCGCGAGCCTCTACACCGATTTCACATTTGCTGTCTGGAGCGCAGGCCTGGAGGTGGCCGACCGCCGCCTCATTCCGTTCGCCAAAGCGTACTCAGGACTTACGGATGATGAGATGCGACAGGTGGACGCGATCGTCCGTAAGACTACGATCGAAAAGTTCGGCCCCATGCGTAGCGTCACCCCTACTCTGGTATTCGAGATCGGCTTTGAAGGGATCGGCGCGAGCGCCAGGCACAAAAGTGGAATCGCGGTGCGCTTCCCCCGGATCTTGCGGTGGCGCCAAGATAAGCCCCTCGCCGAAGCGGACACGCTGGAGACGCTCCGAGCTTTGCTTCCGCCAACGCAAACTCCCGGAGCCGGCCTTTGAATGCGGTACGATACTCCGTCCTCTGAGCCCACCCGACTGCTAGTCCCGGAGTGACCTAAAGACATCCAGGCAGCGCTTGGCGGTTTCCATTTGGGAGAAACGACTTCCTTCCTGCTCGATCAGGTAGTGTTCAACGCCGCCGGAAGTCTCGGCCGTCTCGAGCAGGGGACCCCAACGTCCCACGCCCTCACCGAGTAGCACGCGATATCCCTTCTGCGGATCGCTTGACCAATCCTTAAGATGATAAGTCTTAATGCGTCCGGGGTTTGCCCGGATGAACGCCAGTGGATCGGCACCCGCCGCGAGGCAGGTCGCCACATCGAGTTGGAACGCGACCTCCTGGGGCGTATTCCCGGTCAGAATATCGATCGGCCGAGTGCCCTCGAGCGGTCGAAAATCGACGTCCCAGTTGTGGTATCCGCAGCCAAGCCCTGCTTTCCGGAGCTTCGTGGCCGACTGAGCCAACACTTCTGCCGTGCGGCGCCAACCATCCAGATTCTCCTGTGTACCCGCATGCGCCATGATCACGTAACGGCTGCCAAGAATGTGGTTCAGTTCGATGGCTCGAGACAAAGACTCTTCCGCAAAGTGCTTCGCGGCTGTATGGTTGGAGTAACAGCGCAACCCCACATCATCCAGACGTCGACGGATTTCCCGCGCACGCGATGGAGTCCAATCAAGGTAGGGTGCCCAAAACTCGACGCATTCGTAGCCCATCTCGCGCAGACGACCCAGGGTGGAGATCAGGTCGCGCTTCTCGTCATCCCGCACCGAATACATCTGAATGCCAATGGGTATTTTCGGGCGCGTTCTCGGCTCAGCCGCCGCCGTCGAAAGCGCCCAGGGGGTCGCTCCGACGGCAGCGAGAAACGATCGACGAGAAATGCCATCAGAGTTCATCGTTCCGATATGAAGCGCACCGGTTGATCGCTCAACGCACCACCGTTGAGGCCTCGCCGACGCAGGCGTCCCCTTGCCCAGCGGGCCTCCGCAGTCCATCCTCAGGGCAACACTTCCACACGATAGAACACGCTACGCTCCCCAGCGGGCAATGCATTGTCCGTGAAGGTCGTCGTGGCACCACCGCTCGGAATCGCCGGATCCAGGTTCGTCCAAGCGCTGAGATTGGTCGAACGTTGAACCCGATAGCTCTTCCCGGCGGTGGAAACCCAGGTGAGGGTAAACGTCCCCACTCCAGGCCCGCCACCGAAGCCAGTGATGACCGGAGAGTCCGGCGGCTGAGAAACCAAACTGTTCGCCCCACCCGTCATGACCTGCTGGACTTCTGAAACGCTGAGCGCTTTGCGGAAGAAAGCCACGTCATCAATCCGTCCGACCCAATAAAATGCCCGGCCATCATCCTGCCCCGCACCGATATGCAGATCCTTGATCGAGTTAGCAGCCACACCTACCTCCTGGCTGGCCACTTCTACTCCGTCGAGATACATGCGACGGATCCTCGCCTCCGCATCATAATTAATCGCCACATGCACCCAGGTATCCGCCACGACGGCGCCGCCATCGATCGGATTCCAGCTTCCCGAGGGTCCATGGTCGCCGGCCCAATACTCCCATCGACCGTTGAACGTGTTGTAAAGAATCGGCCCATTGACCGATGCCCCGTTATCCTCGCGCGAGGTAAAGGGTGAATGGTAGTTCCCGTCGCCCACCACTGTCGGATAGGCCCAAAGTGTCACCGTAAAGCTGCCGGATTCACCAGGAAGGCTCAGCCCGGGGTTCAGACGCGGATCGTAAAGCACATCGATACGGCTGTTGCCGTCAAAGGAAGCGGAAGCACCGGTCGCGGCATTGGCTCCTTCTTCACCGAAGATAACCTCACCGAAGATCGTGCCATCATGGCCGTTCCCGCTGGCATCGAGAGCGTCCTGATCGAGCGGCCACCAAGCTACCAAGGGATCGGTGAAAGCTACCAGGGCCTTCGTGAGAACAATAACTTCCGGGGTAATCGGATCATCCGTGGTCACCTTCAAAAGAGCCGCGATAAGCCCGTCGCCATCCAGGCGATCAAATGTCACACGGATGGCTCCACTGGCTCCCGGAGCCAGGGTTGCCGGAAATTCGGTGACGGTGAAACTCGCCGCCTGTGGGCCAGTGACCAGAACTTCGGTAACGGACAAGACCCGGCTTCCTCCCACATTCTGAAGATTGAAGGCCGCTGTCACTGGCCCTGTGCCCGCCGGCAGCGTGCCGAAGTCCAGGGCCGCCGGGGCCACCACTTGAGGGTCGTGGATACTCCCCCGCAGAACGACGGACCGAACCGGCTCGGTGCTATCGTTGCTGGTGATCTGCAGAACCGCCTCAACGTCCCCACCGGCACCCTGAGGATCGAAAGCGATGGTGAGCGTGCCCGCGCCCCCTGGCTCGATAGGTCCCGGAGCGGTAACCACGGAAAAATTCGCAGCATTGACCCCGCTGAACTCGGTGCCGCTGATCGTCAAGGTTTTGGTCAGGCCGACATTGTTCACCGTGAGCGGAAACTGCTGAACGCCTCCATTCAAGGGTAGGATGACGGGAGAGGCAATCCGAAGACGCGGGTCGGGAACCACCGGACCAGCATCGACGCCGTTCGCCATCACGTTCTGAACTTCCTCCTCGGTGAGCGCGTTGTCCCAGATCCCCACATCGTCGATGTCACCCGCCCAAGTGAACGAGTTGCCATCATCAGCACCGCCCCCGATATGCGTGGGACGAACGGAATTGGCTGAGATGCCGCCCGGCTGGTTGATGACTTCGACGCCATCGAGGTACATTTTGCGGGTAATGGTCTCGGAATCATAAACAATCGCCACGTGCACCCACGCCTCGGCGGTGGCCGGCCCGGCCGGGATCGCGTTCCAGGTGCCCGAGGGGCCATTGTTCCCCGCCCAGAAACTCCATTGACCGTTCGGCTCAATGTAAAGAATCGGCCCGTTCACATTGGCTCCATTGTCTTCCCGAGAGGTGAACGGAGAGCGGTGGGATCCTCCGACGCGGGTGGGACGCACCCACAAAGCGACAGTGAAGCTGCCCGAACCGTCCGGAGCCTTCACGCCCGGATTGAGCAGCTCGGAATAGGGTATGTCGATGTGACCATTGCCCGAAAAGGTGGCCGCTGCGCCGGTGCTGTTGTTGGCGCCCGCAGCGCCGAAACTAACGGTGTTCCCATCGATAACGCCATCGTGGCCGTTGCCAGTGGCGTCCGTAGCATCCGTATCTAGCGGCCAATGAGCCACCAGACCCGCGTGCGCCGGAAGGATAAGAAGGGAGGTAAGACAACCAAGAAACAGAGGGCTTAGCTTCATAGAGTGTGAAGTTACTGGGACATGTACACTGCCGACCACTTGAGGTATCCTAGGCAAATCCGTAAGGGGAGTCCAATGAGTTTTTCGGCCACTGAAGACTCCCTGCATTCATAGAGCAGACATCAGGGGTTCCCGCTCACACCCGGCCCATCAACGGGTCGCTGAAACTTTCGAATCCGTTCTCAAGATGCCCGGCGAGGCGCTGTTCAAACCTAGCCGCGTCTTGGATCTGGACCTGGAGATCATACCATCCATGGCTGCGGGCCAGGCTGATGACGGTCTTAACAACGGAGCCGGACGTACCGCCCTGCCCCAGCCGAAGGGTGAGCGGCTCGCCTCCGTAGGCCATATCACGGACCGTGACTGTGACGTTGTTGGCGTCGTGGTTGATCAGCGTCAGCAGCCCGCGGGATTTGCCGTCACGATCTTCCTCCGCGGCCTGCCATTGAACCTCCACCCGCGGATCCCGCGCACTGCCCTTGAACTCGCGCAGAAATCCGTTCGGCCCATGGACACAAAGCCGATACTCGCCGGTTTCGAAACGATCCAACCGCCAACGATCCGACAGCGTGTCTCCCGCGACGACCGCGTACGCCCAGGTATGACCCTGCTCGAAGGACGGCTGGGTGGCGCCGTCACCGGACGGTCTCCACTTGACGGGCGCGTAAACGTGGAAAGGAGCTCCCGATGCCCTGCTCCCGAACAAAGCCTTGCCGGCAGCAAATCGAATTTCAAATGTTTGCCTATCCTCGCTTAAAGCACCCGTCACCGTCAGCTCATACGGAAGCGCACAGGCAGGACGAATGCCCGGTTCTTGCCGTGGCATGAACGGAGCCGAAGCTCCCCCCTTCCGCACCAGCGCGCGCTCCTCCGAGTTCAATGCCTTAAACCCAGTGGGGATTTCCTTAAACTGGGCCTGATGAATCGAGCCCAGGAATGCCTCGCGTTCGACGGATCGCGGCAATTCCATCTTCTCACCGTGGTAGGGGCGAAAGGCGGAACTCAGATCTCCACAGACTGCCCTTCGCCAAGCGGAGATGTTGGTTTCTCGAATGGTTTTGCCGGTCTTGTGACTCAGCCAGCCCTCCATCAGCTGCAGGATGGAGGTGTGATCGAACACTTGAGAGCATACGTAACCGCCGCGGCTCCAGGGCGACGCAATCAGGAGCGGCACACGAAATCCGAGTCCGATAGGATCGGTGGGAGTGGATCCCGGTCCAGCGGACGTCGACGAGGCGTCTGGAACGCGACGGCGCACCAGTTCGATGGAGGTATCGATCGCAGCCGACGCTTTGCCGGTGTCCGGACGTTGCAGGTCGGGTGGAACAAACGGAGGTACATGATCGAAATAGCCGTCATTTTCATCGTAACAGAGAATGAAAATGGTCTTCTTCCAGACTTCGGGATCCTGCGTCAGGATATCCATCACCTCGCTCAGATACCACGCACCGTACCAGGGCGCTCCGGGATGGTCCGAAAAATTCTCCGGTGCAACGATCCACGACACCTTGGGCAGTTTTCCGGTTCGAACGTCTTGGCGGAATTGATGCAACACATCGCCCTTCGGGATCTGCATCCGCCGCTCGGTCTCACCCTGCCGATACGTTAGGCTCGTCAGTTTGCGGTAGTCCGGATCCCCCTCGTTGGTGGTGAAGGCTTTGCGATGCAGGCTTTGCGCCCGCTCAGGCAGCTGGCTGAACTTCTCTTCGGTATAGGTCTGAAGATGCTGGCGCACCTCCTCAAGCTCCGAGCGTGTGGAGTTGAGCTTCTTTTTCTGAGCCTCGGTGGGATTGGCAATCCCCTCGAGCTGCGCGACCTGGGCCGTCAAAGCTTTTTCGCGGGTGGGTAACTCGCGACGGTAGGACGCGCTGAAACGCACATGATACTGGCTAAACCACTCGATGGGGTTGTCCGTGAAGTTGGCCAGCCACGCATCCTCCGGTCCGGTCAGCCCCGTTTTCAGACTCAGCTCGTTCTGATAAATCTTCCAAGCAACACCCGCATCCTCCAGACGCTCCGGAAACGTCATCCAAGAGGCCTCGTCCCCATAGTCCACATCCGAGTTCCAGACGTTGGCTTTCGTTTCGATCGACGGCTTTTCACGGATGGTGCCCGTCCAGAGATGCAGACGATTCGGAGTGGTTCCCGTCAGAGAAGAACAAAAGTTCTGATCGCACACCGTGAAGGCATCGGCCAAGGCGTAGTAGAACGGGATATCCTCGCGATTGTAGTACCCCATCGTGAGGGGCAGATGAGCATAGTCTTTTCGACCCGAGGGTTTGGCGGGCAACCATCGATCGTGCTTGCCGTCGTTGCGCGCCGCCGTTTGGTCGCCCCACGAGTGAGGCAACGCGCTCATCCACGTGGCCTTGGTATCCTTGATATTCAATCGAAACGGGGGATAGGTCTCGCCCCGCGCGTTGGATTGCAGCCAGACCGGATTCCCATCCGGCAGGTTCACGGCGCGGGGATCGTTGAACCCTCGCACACCCCGCAGCGTTCCATAGCAGTGGTCGAACGAGCGATTCTCCTGCATCAGGATCACGACGTGTTCGGCGTCCAAGTAAGTCGTGCCTGGAGGCGGGTTGATGGCCACCGCTCGCTCAATGGCGGCAACTTGCGATGCCGACAAACTCCCCCCCGCCGCCAAAAGCGCGGCCTTCTTGAGAAACTCGCGTCGTGAATCCATACTTAACCAGAAACCTAGCAAAGCGTCCCCCAATGGATAGGGAAAACCCGCGCGAAAGATCGTCACTCTAGCGCGACATCAGGCAGAGGAGTGACACTGGATCTCAGCCGTTCCAACCCCGCCGTCTCTGTGGTGGCACGACACCGCTTTTCCTTCACGCCGACCATCTCCCCCCGTGAACTCCTAGCCGAGGAAGCCTCCCGGTCACGACGCCGCACGCAGGGCAAGCGGCAACATATCCCGAACACTACCCATCACCAATTTCATGATTCTAAGTAAAGTATACCTTCCCTAAATGCACATTTTTAGATGCTTTCGATGCGTTTGAGCATACGTCCCGTCCGTGTGCGAGAAAACCGTGCTCGTCCTACCTCAAGAGTCCGCTCGGAAAAAGCGCTTGCTCCCCGAAACCACGCTGGAGCAATTTTCCGCATGCAGCCCTCATCGCGCACAGCTTTTCTCGCTCTGCCCTGGCGTTCCACCTCAGCCGGAAACGTACTCGGAAACCTTGTCGAATGGCTCAGGGCTGGGTGGAAACCCCCGACCAAGGTGAGAGGCATCGTCCACTTGACGATCTGGCTATTGATCGCGGGTGTGCCCAATCCCATGGCCCAGGGCGCCGAGGTGCTCCGCGTGATGACGTTCAACCTCTGGCATGGGGGGGAAGCTGGCGGCCAGCCCCTGTCTCAAACGGCGGCTGTGATCCAACTTGCGAAGGCCGATGTGGTCGGCCTTCAAGAAACCTATGGGCGGACTAAGCAAGGATCACAACCCGACAACGGCAAGAAGCTGGCCGAGCTGCTGGGATGGTTTTACTTCGATCAAGGTGAACGCACCGGCATCCTCAGCCGTTTTCCGATCGCCACCAACACGCCCCACAAATGGGGGGTTTCCGTCCGATTGCCATCCGGTCGGACTTTCTGGATGTTCAATGCACATTTCTCTCATGCTCCCTACCAACCCTACCAGCTGCTGAAGATTCCCTACGCCAATGCTCCCTTTATCGAAACGGCCGAGGAGGCGGTGAATGCGGCACGCCAGGCACGGGGCCACCAAGTCACCGGCCTCCTGAAGGACCTAAGGCCGATGCTCAGCTCCGGAGCGACCGTCTTCCTCACCGGCGATTTCAACGAGCCCTCCCACTTGGACTGGACGCCCCGGGCGGCCGCTGCTGGCGTCTGCCCCATCGCGGTCGACTACCCCTCGACCCGCGTCGTGATGGACGCCGGCCTGCGGGATGTCTTCCGCACCGTCCATCCCGACGAGATACAACGGCGGGGCAACACCTGGACACCCACCACAACACCGGACGATCCCAAGGACCGTCACGACCGCATCGATTTTGTCTTCTTCAGCGGCACGGGGGTGACCGTCAAGCTGTGCGACATCGTGGGCGAAAGCAAAGCCTACGCCGATTTGGTCCTTACTCCCTATCCTTCGGATCACCGGGCCGTGGTGGCCACGGTCCAGTTGCCCGATTCGAGATGAATGTGGAGTTGACCGTGAAGCGGTCCGACCAGGTTTACAGTTCTGATTTCCGGCAGCCCCCTGCCGCTTTGGTCCCCCCCGCGGAGCGGGCATCCCCTCCAGGGATACCGAAAAGCTGTAGAGGGCTACAGCACTCCAAGACGCTTCGCGACCGACTGGCCGATATGGAGTGCGGCAGACCCCTGCCGCTTTGGTCCCCCCCGCGGAGCGGGGATCCCCTCCAGGGATACCGAAAAGCTGTAGAGGGCTACAGCACTCCAAGACGCTTCGCGACCGACGGGCCGATATGGAGTGCGGCAGACCCCTGCCGCTTTGGTCCCCCCCGCGGAGCGGGCATCCCCTCCAGGGATA
>JAEUHE010000066.1 GCA_016793885.1 Verrucomicrobiales bacterium | reverse complement strand
AGCTGGGATCCCCCTCCGGGGTGCCCGAAAAGCTGTAGAGGGCTACAGCACTCCATATGCTTCGCGACGCGATTGCCGCTTTGGAGTGCGGTAGACCTCTCTGAGCATTACCCACAAGTTCGGAGGGCTTCCTCCCTATCTCAACGGGATTGCGCCTCAAAGCCCAGGGTTGGGAGGAACGAGCTACCCTGGGGAAAACGCCATAGAATCCACAACCCCATCGTGGGTTGCGAACCCTGTGGGGCTTCAGGTGATCCCAAGCGCAACCCGCGATGGGGTTGTGAGAAAACCACGACTCACCCAGGGTAGGCGCTCCTGCGTCGCGCCAACCCTGGGCTTTGAGCCGGAATCCCTTTGGGATTCTAACATTTGGTCGAAGAACTTGTGGGTAATGCTTAGGTCGTGCCACCGCGCTCCATATAAAAACCCCCTCTCCGCGGGGCGGAGAGGGGGTGTGTTGCCGGTCTCGACCGAGGGCGGCGTTCGAACTCACTTCACCACGCGATAGAAGCTCCGCGCGGCTCCTGAGCTCACACTGACTGGGCTTGCCGCGCCTCCTGCCACTTCTGAGTAAGGACCGTCGACGCTTTCCGCTGAGTGCAGTAATCCCCCGCCAGTCCAGGAGATCTGGAGGCCGTTATCAGTGCTTTCGATCTTGAGGCGGGGCCGTGTCGAGATGGGACGGGCGCTGGCCGCCGGGCCCACTCCCACCGGGGTGTAGTTGGCATCCGGGGTGACCAGCAGTTTGTCGACGATGAATCCATCCTCTCGCATCCAGATGTTCAACTGATGCACGCCGGGAGTCGCCACGGTGAACATGGCCCGCGAGTTGCCGTCGAGCGTGGTGGATGACCAGACATAGCCCGATCCTTGCGGGAAGAAGCCGATCCGGTCGCTGGTGGCTGGAAGTTCCCCATCCAGACCGACGTTAATCGAATCGTTCTGGCCAAGCCCGGGCGCGCTGTCGGCTAAGCCTCGCACCCAGACGTAGTAGGTTCCGGGCTTCACGATCTCGATGTTGTAGTCGAGCCGAGGGCTGATGGTCGTGTCGATGTTCACATTGAGGTTGACGTTGGGGGTGGCTTCCATCGCTCCGTCTCCGGAGTAACCCGCCGTCGCGGTGGTCAGTTCCCAGGCATGATTATTCGATTCGACCGGGGTGTTGCCGTCGAAGTGTTCGGCTTCGACTACGACCAGAACGGGTTTGACGGCAGGACCTGCTCCAGCGGGTTCGTAATCTGGATTATTGCTCAGAATCAGCTTGTCGATAATGAAGCCGTCCTCGCGCATCCAGACGTTCACAACATGGCGACCAGGGGTTGTGACCACGAACGTGGCTCGCGTGTTGCCGTCCAGAGTGGTATTCGACCAAACGTAACCCGAGCCTTGTGGAAAGAACCCGATGCGATCGCTGGTTGCGGGCAATGCCCCATCGATTCCAACATTGATGGAATCGTTTTGCCCAAGTCCTGGAGCGCTGTCGGCCAACCCGCGCACCCAAACGTAGTAGGTGCCGGGGACGGTGAACTCCACGTTGTAGTCGAGCCTCGGGCTGATAGTGGTGTCGATGTTGACGTTCAGGTTCACGTTGGGCGTGGCCTCCATGGCGCCTTCCCCGGAGAACCCGGCGTTAACCGTCGTTAACTCCCAGGTGTGGTTGTTCGATTCGATAGTGGTTTTTTCATCGAAGCCCTCGGCTTCGATCACGATCAGACCCGGGTCGTCCAGTGTTCCCTCGACCACGAAGCTCCATTGATTATCCGAGATCGTTCCATCCGTATCTCCGTAGACCAAGCGGACAGTGTTGGTGGACCCGGAAGCCAGGCTGCCGGGGGGATCGAAACTGATCTGAGTGAGGTTGGATCCCGGATCCTTGGTGACCGATGCGGTGACGGCTGCGCCGTTCAGGCTGAGTTGGATGGTCGCGGGATTGACCGTCGCGATCCCATCCACCAGCGTGGCTGCGATGAGCGTGTTTCCAGAGACCTGATTCTCGTTGGGTTTGGGCAGCGTGGTGTACTGTACATACGGATGCGTCACGAAGGATTCCCGGTAGGCAGGAACGCCCCCGGATGCGACATCGGCGAGGTGAACGCGATTGCCATCGGAGGTGATGCGGTACCATTCCAACGAGCTGGCGCCCACACCGGAGAACCAGAGGAGTCGGAATGGGTAGATCCCAGCCTGTTCGACCACGAATGAAAACTCCTTTGAGCCTTCGGGGCGGCTTCGATCGAAGGAGGCAATTTCGGGGGCGAAGAGCTGGCGCGGGTTCGGTCCGGCCGTGAGGCGGAAACCGGATTCGCGATAGCTACCGTCGGCGGTGGTGTTGTAGTTGCGCACCCCTCCGATCCCGAACGTGTAGGCTCCGGGCGTCAGTTCGAGATAGGTGACCACCTCGAGCGCATAGTTTTCGAACGGTTGGTTGATCCCCGGAAGTGCCACGTCGTCACTGAGGAATCCGGTGGGGCTTCCAGCGGAGCTGAAGTCGAAGAAACCTTCAACCGCGAAGGAACCGTCTACATCCGCTCCGTTGAGGTCAGCCGTGTTCTCCAAGACCGCGCCGTCGGTCGGGTTGAGTAGCTTGCCGGCGAACTGCAGTTCGGCCCGGTCGATGGTGGTGCCGAGATTTTGAGCGACTTGATGAGGCCAGACTTTGAAGCCGGGCGCTGCCTTGTTGATGGTCGTCTCAGGCACCGCATAGCTGGGTGGCAGCGTGACGTAAGGGGACGTGATGAACTCGTAGTCTACGGCTGTGGTTCCTGCCGGGGTGGCGTCATCCGAGTAGCTAAGTTCCACCCGGTGCGTGGAGCCCGGAGCCAGGAGACCGGGGGGATCGTAGCTCACTGTAGCGATCCCACCGGCTCGGGCGAAATTCGCAGCCACCGTATTCCCATCGAACTTGAGCTGGATCGAGTCCGCTTTGACTTGGGTCGACACTTCCAGAATTTCCAACTGGATGACGGCGTCTGGCCGCACGGTGCTGCCACGTGGGTTGGCCGATTGGATTGCGGTGTGTTGGGTTAGGGTTGTTGTAATGGAAAGGTCATCGACCCAATGCATATCGATAGGGTCTCCCACGAACCGCTGGAGTGCGGAGTTGGCAGCCAACGCAAACCGGCCCGCAGTTGGCCGAAAGCAGAGTAGGTTGCTGAAAACCAGGTTGCTGCCGAACTGCACATCGAGCGTGCCATCGCGATCTGCTTCGATACGGACATCGACAAAGGACGTCCCTGTTGGGAGGAAGTTTACCTTTTTGGAAGCGATGATCTGGTCGTTGAATTTAACTTCCACTGCGGGTGCTTCTCCGGCCGGTCCGGCGTTGTTGAAACTATCAAACGACACAATGAGGCCGCTTCCCGCGCCTTCCTCTGGAAACGGGAACACACTGTCGGGGATGTCGGGACCGAAGCTGAAACTAAAGCCATCCCCTTGCGGTGGGGAACTAGTGTCGTTGCCCATCCTCAATTTGAAGGTGGCCACAAAGGCACCAATGGCTGAGCCGCCATCGAGATCATCGAGGATGAGGCCGCCCGCTTCTCCGTTTGCCTGGGTCAACTTTAAGACCGGTCCATCGCCGCTTCCTCCGTTGAGGTCGAGAAGGGCTCTTCCGTAGAGGATTCCCGGCACGCCGAGATCGGGATCGAATCCGGTCGTGAAACTGGCGGAGAGGGCATTGTTTGGGGTGATGGCCAGGGTGAGTGCGGCTACCATGAGGATTCCACAGCAGGTGCGCGGTCGTCTGCGCCGGAGATCGGTATAAGCGCTTTTCTGAGGTAGTCCTTCAGGTGTTGGTCCTTGTTCTGGTTGCTTCATGGTTGGTGTGGGTTTGGTTAGGGATTCAGGTCTATCCTGGGTGAGCGTCCCGAGGTTGAGGAGGGAGGGAGGGAGGGAGAAAACGGGAGTGTCAGACGAAATGCTAAATCTTCGTCCTGTGCCGAATTGGGGAGCAGCGCGGACAGGCGGCTTCCATCGGCGGATGCTGTGCGTGGCTCTGCCATGCGTCGAATGCAAGTCAGGCTCATTGCGTGAGCGTTAATCGGGGTGACGTTTTGGGTTTACAGCAATCTTGCCGGACAGCAAGGGAAAACTGATGGGAGAGGGGAGTCGTCCGACACGGACGACGCTAGTGCGACTGTGAAGCGCACCAACATAGCAGGGTGAGAGTCCCTGCCAGGCCCAAGTTCACCAGGCCTGTGACTGAAAGCAACTGCGGCGCAGTAATGTGTCCGTGGAGAGCAACTGGAAGTGAACTGCCAGTCCGTAACAAGAGGACCCCACGAGGGATCCGCACGTAAACTCGATTCGGCCGGGTGCAACTGGGCGAGCGAACTAGTGAATCGCGAAGCTACCCGCGTAGGTCTCCCCTGGGATACCCAGGCTCAGACTCCGCAAGGAACTGAGGGACTGAAAGGGT
>JAEUHE010000065.1 GCA_016793885.1 Verrucomicrobiales bacterium | reverse complement strand
AGGCGAGAAGCAGGCCATCCACCGCGACTTCAACTCTGGAACCAGGTAAGGCATTCGTGCTGGAGATGGATCAAACGGGAAATTGGCGAAACATTCAATTCGGAAGAAGGCGCCCGTTCGTACATTTTCGAGTGGCTAGGGACATCCCTCGATCCCAGACTCCCCTCCAGACATGAGCCCTAGCTCAGAGACAGCAGTGCCGCCCGGAAAACGAAGCCTCGTCCTCCTCGAGACCCTCTGGGCTCTGCCGGTGGCGATCCTAACCGGTTCAGCCAGCGCTCTTTTCCTGTGGTCCTTGGATCACGTCACTCGCCTGCGCTTCGCCTTTCCCTGGCTGTTGTTTGGCCTCCCGCTCGCCGGTGCGGCAATGATCTGGGCTTACCGGCGTTTTGGTGACAATGCCGATCAAGGCACGAACTTGATTCTCAAACAGGTTCATGAGCCTTCGGGAGCTGTCCCCGCCCGGCTTGCGCCGTTCATACTGCTCTCCACCCTACTCACCCATTTGTGTGGCGGATCAGCAGGTCGGGAAGGAACGGCGGTCCAAATGGGCGGCGGCATCGCTGGCGGTCTCGTTCGATGGTGCCGAATGCCCCGGACGATCGAGCCCCATGTGCTCCTGGCCGGCATGGCGGCCGGATTTGGCGCGGTGTTTGGAACGCCGCTGGCCGGGGCCGTGTTCGCCATCGAGGTTTCGATTATTGGAAGACTTCGCTGGGCAGCGGTCCTACCTTGCCTCGTGGCGGGCTTTGTGGGTGATGCCACCTGCACTGCATGGGGCATTCACCATACCCCCTACGCGATCGCCAGCTTGTTGAGCGGTCCGCCTTCGGCAGCTCACAGCATTCCCCCCTGGCAGTTTCACATGATGTTGGCCATTAAGATTGTGCTCGCCTCAATGTGCTTCGGGCTGGCCAGCCGACTGTTTGTGGAGGCGATGCACTTCCTAGGGAAGCAGTCTCAACGCTGGCTGACTCAGCCGTTATGGCGCCCGGTTGTCGGTGGGCTGATCGTGATCGGCCTGACTTTCGTCATTCACGACCGCAGCTATCTGGGACTGGGCGTCAGCAGCCCGGTTCCGGGCGAGGTGAGCATCTTGTCCTCTTTCCAAGCCGGAGGAGCCCACCCGTGGAGCTGGGCCTGGAAGCTCTTGTTCACCGCCGTCACTCTCAGCGCCGGATTTAAAGGCGGGGAAGTCACTCCCCTGTTCTTCATCGGTGCCGCGCTCGGGAACACCCTGGGCGGCTGGTTCAACGCCCCCATCGATCTTTTCGCCGGATTGGGTTTCGTGGCCGTGTTCGCCGCGGCCAGCAACACTCCCCTGGCCTGCGCCATCATGGGAATGGAGCTCTTTGGAAAGGAGCACGGACTGTATCTCGGACTCGCCTGCTTCGTGGCCTACCTCGCCAGCGGCCATGCCGGCATTTATTCCGCGCAACGATTAGGCCGCGGAAAGCGACCTTCATCCAACCATCCGCCGGAGACGACGCTGGCGGAGTGGCGGAGCGCGAAAAAGTAACGATCGAGCGAAGCAAAGATCCCGTCACCGCGGTAGGGAGAGACTCTGTCGAGCCCACTCCTGCCCAAGACCCTCGAACGCCAGGAGTTTCGCCGACCCCAAGCCTCCTCACGTCGGCTCCTACACTCGGAAACTGTAGGGGACGACGTCAGGAGTCCTGGGCGCGCACCGAATCCCTGGGTCCAGAATGAGGACTCGCCAACCCGAAGCCTCCTCACGTCGGCTCCTACACTCCGGAACTGTAGGGGACGACGTCAGGAGTCCTGGGCGCGCACCGAATCCCTGGGTCCAGAATGAGGTTTCGCCAACCCGAAGCCTTCTCACGTTCCGTCTCCGCTGGCAGCTCTGCCGTGACAAGCGGCTCCTACACTCGGAGGCTCGCCATCCCTCACGCCAACACACCCTTCACCACATTTCCCGCTATCCCGGTCAACCGCATGTCCAAGCCCTGAACTCGATGGGTCAACTTGGTGTGATCAAACCCTAGCAGGTGCAGCAACGTGGCGTTCAGGTCGTTCACATGAACGGGATTCGAAACAACATTGAACCCGAGATCATCGGTCTCCCCATGCACATGACCGGCCTTCACCCCACCGCCAGCCAGCCAGAACGAGAAGCAGCGATTGTGATGGTCACGACCATCATTTCCTCCCTGCACCATGGGCGTGCGACCAAACTCTCCGCCCCACACCAGCAGGGTTTCATCCAACAGCCCCCGCTGCTTTAAATCCTTCACCAACGCGGCACTGGCTTGGTCCGTATCCTGAGCGTTCTGCTTCACTCCACTGGTGAGGCCGCCGTGATGATCCCATGCCTCGTGGAAAAGCTGCACAAACCTAACACCCCGCTCGATCATCCGGCGGGCCAGCAAGCAGTTCCGAGCATAGCCGGCCTGCTTGATATCTTTAATGCCATACAGATCCAGAACATGCTGTGGCTCGGTGGAAAGATCGGTCAGCTCCGGGGCGCTGCTCTGCAATCGATAAGCCATTTCATAGTTCTGAATGCGCGCCGAGATGTCCGGATCCCCGGAACGGTCGTAAGCCATCCCGTTAAGTCGATTCAGGGTATCCAACGAAGCGCGCTGGGTCTCCGCGTCAAATCCCTTGGGATTAGACAGATACAACACCGGATCCCCTGCACTGCGGAAGGGAACGCCGCCATACATATTGGGCAGGAAACCCGACCCATAATTGCTCGCCCCGCCGCTCGTCCCTTTGGCGCTGATGAGCACGACGTAGCCCGGAAGATTGTCGCTCTCGCTGCCCAACCCATACAGCGTCCAAGCTCCAAAACTCGGCCGACCGAAGTTCTGATTGCCCGTGTTCATGAGGATCTGCGCCGGGGCATGGTTGACCGCGTCGGTCTGCATCGACCGGATCAGGCACAGCTCATCGGCCACGCTCCCGATCTGGGGGATCACTTCACTCAACTCCATCCCGCAAGCGCCTCGCTTTACAAACTTGAACTTGGGTCCGAGCAGTGCGGAGTTAGGCTTGATGAAGGCCGCCCGATAATCCTTCAACAGCTCCGCGGGCGGAAGCTGACCATTTCGCTTCTCCAGCTCCGGCTTGTAATCAAACAGCTCCAGATGGCTGGGCGCGCCCGCGTGAAACATGTAGATGACCCGCTTGGCCTTGCCAGCGTAATGAGGACGACGAGGAACCAGCGGATTCGTGGAGGCGGCAGCGAGGCCGTCGCGTCGAAGCAGCTGTCCCAGCGCAATTCCGCCCAGTCCGATGGTGCAATCACGAAGAAACCAGCGACGCGCCAGCATCCCGGGCAAACTGGCTTGAGGATCAACAGAGGAGTTCATGGCTTTAGTCTCGCGGTTAGTTCTTGGCAATGGTTTCGTCCAGGTTCAGGAGGACGCGAGCCACGACGGCCCACGCCGCCACCTCGTTGGGCGTGGCCTCGGGCGGAATGTCCTGGGGCTTCGTCAGGGAAGAGAACGCTATTTCCGAGGCCTTGAGCTCACCTCGTTTAAGCCGTTGCCGCCGGCTTTCCAATAAGCTCAGGATTTCCCGCCGTTCTTGCTCGGTCGGCCTGCGGCTGGTGCAGAGCCGAAACGCATACTCCGCGCGGGCACCGTCGTCCGCACCACCCTCCCGCAGAACACGGAGCGCCAAGGCCTGGGCGGCCTCGACGAAGATCGGCTCGTTCATGGCCGTGAGGGCAGCCAGGGGCGAATTGGAACGGGGCCGTCGCGTGCACGACGTGTCGCCGGTCGGAGCATCAAAAGCTATCAGGGTCGGATCGGGCATCGAACGCTTTCTAAAGACGTAAAGGGCGCGGCTGTAGCGGGTCGCATCTTCGGCCGGCTTCCAGTAGTCCGGTCGGAAAAAGTTGAAGTCCAAAACACTCTGGGGCATCGGCGGGAAAACGCTGGGCCCGCCGAACTTGTCCGAAAGCAGACCGGAGGCGCTGAGCACCAGGTCCCGTACAACCTCGGCTTCCGCCCGGAACCGCGGCCCCCGGGCGAGTAGTCGATTTTTCGGATCACGCTCCACCAAGGACGGACTGGAATGAGAGCTTTGCTGATACACGGCCGATGACAACAAGGTGCGCAGCAGATGCTTTTGGCTCCACCCGTTGTCCATGAAGTCGACCGCCAGCCAGTCCAACAACTCCCGATGCGAGGGCTCCGGCGATCGCGTGCCGAAGTCGTCCGCCGTTTCCACAATCCCCACCCCAAAAACCGCCTGCCAAACTCGGTTCACCGCCACCCGGGCAGTCAGCGGCGAGCGCCGGTCGGCCACCCAGCGGGCAAATGCCAGACGGGTGCGCGGAACATCCGCAGGCAGGGAATGCAACGCGCTCGGAACCTGAGGTTCGATGACTTCCTTGCCTTGACTCCACACACCCCGGTCCAGCCGTCGGGTTTCCCGAAGATCAGCCGGGGTCCGTTCAGCCAGGTGGAGAACGGTGGTTTTCGCCTCAGGATATCCCGCCCAGTGTTTCGCGAGCTGGTCATTGAATGTGCTCAGCGCCGAATTGGACATTCGCCAGGCATCGAAGAGCGCCTGCTTTTGCTCAGGCGACCGCCGATCCGCAGGAGTCTGCAATGCCAGAATCGCTGCGTAGGGCGTTCGCCCCACCTTCGGGTCGGAGGCCTTGGTCAGCGCCACGCGAAACCGCCCGATCATCGTGTTCCGATACCCATTTCCCCCATCGCTGTGCTCAAGCAGCAGCGCCACCTTCAACTTCGTGCCGGGGGGCAGCGTCAGTGGCTTCTCAAACTGAGCCACCGCGACGGAGTCCGTATTGCGTCGGCCAGCCCCGCGATCCGCCCGCCACGCCGTCTTGGGATCTCCATCCGCCAAAAACGCCGCCGGCCCGCGCTGCCGCCGGTTTTCCTTGTCCGCCGGACTGGCCCACTCCGGCTCCATGCCCGCGGCCGACTCCTCAAAATCCGCCGAGGCCTGTTTCAAAGGCAGCCGCTCCCACTTGTTGGAGCCCGGGGCCTTGGCTTCCACGATCAGTTCAGACAAGGCCCACGATCCTTTATAACTCCGCCCCGGCCCGTTCATGGGTAAATCGCCGTGCGTTAAAACCTCGAGTCGGATCCCGGTGACATTGTCCAGCGCAGGCTCCGCCAACAAATGAATGTCTCCTCCCGTGGTGGGATGCCCCAGCGTCAAAATGCTGTTGTCCGGAAGGATGACCGGATGGTTCAGCTCCGACGATGAGTGGGTGTCCTCTGCTTTGATTACGGTCCACTCGGTTTGACGCCACCGCTTCAACTCCTCCTCTTCCCATGTGGCCATCTGCTTCTCCCAATCGGGATGCGCCTTTTTCAGCTCGTCCTCTGTTTTCCGAAGAGCAGCCTGCAGGTTCGTGATCGCCGACAGCCCATCCTTCGAATAGACCCAGGACTTGGCCTCATAGGCGTTGTTTAAGAAAGCAAAGACCCCGTAGTATTCAGTGTGGGAGATGGGATCGAACTTGTGCGTGTGACACTGTGCGCATCGAAGCGACAAGCCCAGCATGCCCGAGCCCACCGCGTCCATCCGATCAAACATGGCCTCCATCCGCCACTCCTCGGGGATGATTGCCCCCTCCTCATTGAGCATGCTGTTGCGAAGAAAGCCGGTGGCGATTCGCTGTTCTTGCGAAGCGTCGGGCAAGAGATCACCGGCCAGCTGCTCCATCAAAAAACGATCGTACGGTAAATCTGAGTTCATGGCCTCGATAACCCAGTCGCGCCAAGCCCATTGATCACGTGGCAGGTCCTTTTCGAAGCCGTTGCTGTCGGAATAGCGAGCGACATCCAGCCAGTGCCGAGCCCATTTCTCCCCGTACCGGCGGTCCTTGAGCAAGGTTTCCGTCCAATCGCGGGTCGCCCGTTCCAGCCCCGACCTGCCCACGTCCTGCAGGAATGCATCCAGCGCCGCCGGAGCCGGCGGAAGGCCTATGAGATCGAGATGCAATCGACGGCAGATGGTTTCAGGGGAGGCGGCCGGAGAGAACGAAAGCCCTTCCTTTTTCAGCCGCGCGAGGACAAAGGCGTCCACTGGATGGGAAGATCCTTCCGGCAAAGCCACCTTCACGGGGGCGGTAAACGCCCAATGCCCCGAGTAGGGAGCCCCCTCTGCAATCCACTCCCGCAACTTCGAAACGTCGGCGGCCAATACCGGCTTTTTCTCCTTGGGAGGAGGCATCACCTCATCGGGATCGTGGGAGAGGATCCGCGCCAGCAAGGCGCTCTTGTCCGGCTGCCCTGGAACAATCGCGGGACCATCGTTCTTCCCCCCCTTGAGCGCCGCCTCCCGATCGTCCAAACGCAGATTCCCTTTGCGCGTCTTTTCATCCATCCCGTGACAATGGAAACAGTGCTCGGCGAGCACGGGTTGGATATCACGGCTGTAATCCACCACGGCCGACTGGAGTGCCAAAGTCGGGAACAGGGCCAACAGGACTGAAAGCTTTCCTTTGAACATGGCTAACGCACTACATAGTAGGGCCGAGAGGGCTGAAAATCCAGACTCCAAATCGAGAGGATTCGTAGGCCAGCCTTGTGCGACCGGTTTCAACAAATGTCCATCCCCGACTAACGCGGGGCCTTCGGCTGTTTCTAGCGTTAGAGTCTGTCAGACAAAGCAGTCCCCCTGAGCCATTCGCTGGGTTGATAGATTCCTAAGTAGAATGGAAACGTTTTGGCGGTGCAAAGGATAGAGCGTCGTGTGGAGTTAATCACCCCGCAGAGCAAGGGTGTGATTATTTGAGGGTGAGCCGTCGTCTTTTGTACGTAGTTCCGCCTTCAGGCGGTCCCCTAGGGCATGAGGAGCATGGGGGCGCTGGATCCTAGACTGGTGGGCTCATGTTTACGCCTCTTCCGCCTGAAGGCGGAACTCCATACGAACAACGATTGCTAGGTCCGCCGTTCGATAGTTCCCCGCCTCACCCGGAAAATAATCACCCCCTGCGCCCCGTCAGGCCCATTGAGCGTTGCCGTACCCGAAGTTCAAGGCTACACCTCTCGGCCATGAAACTCGGCCTGATCGCATTCCTTTGCCTGCCACTGTTGTGCCGTGCCGTGGTGAGCGAAGACTTACTGCCCCACCAATCGGAGTGGATCACGCTCTCGAGTCCCAAGGATCAAACGGCGGCTTCCTCCACTGCGCAAACCCATCACTTCCGACGCTCCTTCGTGTCCGGAGCCAATGTGGCGAAAGCCATCTTGCTCATCGCAGCCGACGAACGAGCCGAACTATGGCTTAACGGCACGCCGGCTGGACGCTGCGCTGGAGTCAGCAACGCCCTGAGCTTGGACGTCACTCGCTTACTCAAAACCGGCACCAATCTGCTCGCGGTCGAAGTTCAAGCGTCCAACCGTCCCCCCGCCCTTCGCCTGATGCTCGAGTTGGCGCTCAACGATGGCCGTCAACGATGGGTGGTCTCTGATTCCTCCTGGGCAGGCGGCCGGACCGCCCCCTCGCACTGGCAGCAACTCCCGGACGCCGATACGCCCGACTGGCAGCCCGCTATGAACCATGGGGCAACCGGGCTAAAACGCTGGGGCGATCCCTTCGCCGCCACCCGCTCGGTCGATGCCTACAACAGTTGGATGCTCGCGAAAGGGACCGGAACAGCGACGGATCCCCACACTTTCCAGGTCCTCCCGGGCTTCCAAGTGGAACTACTCCGCTCCGCCCTACCCGATGAGGACTCTTGGATCGCCCTGGATTTCGATCCTCAAGGGCGATTGGTCATCGCACGGGAGAAGCAGGGGTTGCTGCGCCTGACGCTCGGCTCCCAACGCGTAGAGCGAGTTCAAGTGATCGAAAACACCCTGAAAGAATGCCGCGGATTGCTACATGCCCACGGTTATCTCTTTGTGAATGCCAACAACGACAAAGGACTCTACCGACTGAGAGATGTCGACGACGACGGAGTATTTGAGGAGAAGAAGCTTTTGTTAGCCACGGAAGGCGGGGTGGGACACGGAAGAAACCAAATGACCTTGGGTCCCGACGGTCTCATCTACATCGCCCACGGCGACGATGTCGCCTTGCCTAAGGAGCTAGATCCAGCCTCGCCGTTGCAACGAATGCCCGATGACGTGCTCCTGCCCACCTCAACACCCTCAAAGGTCAGACCCACCGCTCGATATGCGCGGGTAGGACATGTGCTTCAAACGGATCAGGACGGCTCGTTCTTCCGGCTCTTTGCCGGAGGCCTAAGAAATCCGATGGACCTGGCATTCGACGCCCACGGACAGCTCTTCACCTACGATGCCGATATGGAACGCGACATCGGAGCCCCGTGGTACCATCCCACGCGGGTGTTAAACTTGGTCCCAGGTGGCGACTTCGGCTGGCGACGCGGGGAAGGCAACCTGCCTCTCTACAGTCTGGATTCCATCCCATCGGTCGTGGATATTGGGGTTGGTTCGCCCACCGGGGTTCAGTTTGGAACGCGGAGTGGATTCCCGGAAAAGTATCGCCGGGCGTTCTTCATTGCCGACTGGGCCTACGGACGAATGATCGCAGTCCATCCCAGATCCGATTCCGAAACCAGCGCCGCAACTTGGGAGGTCTTTCTCAGCGCGCGTCCCTTTAATGTAACCGATTTCACCTTCGGCAACGACGGGGCTATGTATGTCGTCACTGGAGGCCGGGGAACTCAATCAGGATTGTATCGGGTGAGTTCAACGGGTTCCCGCGACCCTCATGCCTCCCACGACCGCAAGGCCTCGCCGGAACCCTCAGCGGTCCTGCTCAGCCGGTTACTGCCGGCATCCCCGGCTTCACCGCGATCGTTGAACACCATTTGGAACGGCCTCGAGCACAGCAACCGTACCGTACGTTACACCGCGTTGCGGAAACTGGAGGAGTGGCCGATCCGCGACTGGAAAAGCCGTGCGCTAGGCGAACCCTCCATCCCAGTGAGGCTGGCCGCCTTATTGGCCATGGTGCGATGTGATGAGGGCTCAATTGATGAGGCATTGCAGCAGATCGCCCAGCTTCCTTGGACGGACCTGACGGAGCGCGATCGGCTGGATGCCCTCCGCGTGCTCAGTGCCGCGCTTGCTCGTCAGGGAGTCCCCGCACCCGCGCTCGCGTCGCAAATCGGAAACCGTCTCAATTCGGAATACCCAACTCCTTCTCGTTGGGTGAATCGCGAGATGGCTCGCATTCTCACCTTCCTACGGCATCCGGAAGTCCTCTCCAAGACTTGCGGGCTGCTCGCACGGACTCGACTGACGGATGACCTCGTGCATTTTTGCGCTCAACTTGCCCCTCTGGAAACCGAGTGGACTCAGAAGGATCGAATCGCTTTTTTCGAAGCCTTGCAGCGGGCGGAGCAAGCGCAGGGGGGACGGGACTATTATTCCTCCATCCATCGGTCCCGCAAGCGGGTCGCGGACCGGCTAGGCGTCGAGGATGCTCGCACACTTCAACCCTACCTAACGTCGCAAAGGCCCGTGGCACTCACCGCGGCGAAGCTGAGTTCGAGCCCAGTCCGGGGCGAAGGCCGAGATTGGAAGCTGGAGGATTTTGATCTGAGCTTTACTCAAGGCAGCCGCTCACGAACCTCAGGAGAACAGCTGTTCCAAGCGGCAGGATGCATGCACTGTCACCGTGCGGGCTCCGAAGGTGGAGACCAGGGTCCTGATCTCACATCCGTGGGACTCCGCATGGATCGACGCGCAATTCTGGAGAGTGTTCTGTTTCCCTCCCGAGCGATCGACGAAAAGTACCAGGTGACTCAACTCCAACTGAAGGACGGGTCCGAGGTCAGCGGAGTAATCGTTCAAGAAGACACCCGCCAGCTCGTCCTGGCAACCGGCTCCTCGGGTGAGTGGGAAGTCGAAGCGGCTCTGGACCAGGTCGTGAGCCGTAAGCTCAGTTCAGTATCGCCCATGCCCGAAGGATTGCTCAACGGATTCAGCCGAGATCAGGTGCTGGATCTGCTGGGCTTTTTGGAAGCCCCGGCCGACAAAATGAAATGAGCTGAGATGAACTCCAAACCCACCCCCGCATCAAGATCATTGCCCCCCGATCACGGGCTGCGGCTAGCGAGGGCGCTGCGATCCCTCGACGGTCTCTCCGTGGGGGACAGCCTGGGAGAGCGTTTTCTCACCGGCGAGGCCAGATTTGGCTTGAGCGGTGTCGAGCCACAAATCCCGTCGGGACCGTGGCGAGTCACCGACGACACAATCATGGCTCTCTCGATTGTTCGATGCCTTCAACGCCACGGGTTTATTCATCAGCAAACACTCGCCGAGGGCTTCTCGGCCGAATATCGCATCGACCCCTTGCGTGGTTACGGACGAGGCGCTCACACCGTTCTCACCGCCATCTCCAATGGCATGTCCTGGAACCAGGCGGCACGCCTCGTCTTCGAGGGGAAGGGATCGTGCGGAAACGGAGGCGCCATGCGCGCCGCTCCGGTGGGAGCCTATCTGCACGACGACGTTGATCGAATCATCGCCGAAGCCAGGGCTTCCGCTGAGGTCACCCACGCCCACCCGGACGGACAAGCGGGAGCCATCGCGGTGGCCTTGGCAGCTGGATGGATCGCAAACCAACCCAAGCTCAGCAGTGGATACGCTCTGATCGAGCATGTGCTCACCCATCTTCCCAAGACGGAAACGTTCGAAAAGCTGCAGGTAGCGCTGGAAGTCCCTTTCACCACCCGACCCGAAGCTGCGGGCGAACGGCTGGGAAACGGCTCTGCCGTCATCGCTTCGGATACAGTTCCCTTCTGTCTGTGGTGCGTGGCGCGTCATCCTAACAACTATGCACAAGCTATCTGGGCAACCATTGGCGGCTTTGGGGATATCGACACCAATTGCGCGATCGTTGGGGGGATCATCGCGTCGGGGAATCCGGCAGATGGGATTCCGCCCGCTTGGCTTGAGGCGCGAGAACGGATCGATATCGGAGGATCATAAACACCGGAATCCGTGCCCCGGGGTGGCTGAAAGACTTCACTTTCCCCAAGTAAGGCGTCTCCCAGTCAGTCTCACCCGCTCCAAAGTGCACCATGGATCGAGCACGACCGATTATTGCATACGTACGTACGAAATAATCGGTACGACGAGGTTTAGATTTCTGATTTTCACTCGAGCCGTGATCGGCCCTGGGGGATCGAATGGGGTGGGGCAGCGTGGCGGAGAGACGAGGGGGTGACGATCGTTTCGCGGCCCTCGCGAAGTGGCCCACATGTTATTCCAGGCCTGGGGCAGGAGTGGGCTCGACGAGATCAGAACTATCACCTCAAGCGGATCCATCCTCGATCAAGTCCCTCCCTACCCCCCTTGGTGACCATAGGGGGCAGGGCGAGATCTGACCGATTATTTAGCACGTACGTATGGAATAATCGGTCGTCCGGGGTAGCTACAGTTTCAGGCCCGTATCAGGATTGGGGGTAGCGGAAGATACGGTTTTCCCATATCTCCAAGTTAAGATGGCTTCCTGACTGAGAACATCCGAGGACCCACCCTTCTCCATCCCGAACACAAAAAAGCTGCTGCCGGCCTGCGCCAACAGCAGCTTTTCGAAGATTTGGGTCGAGAAATCCCTCAGCTGGAGTGAATCTCTTGATTCGTCACGGCGTTGTAGATCTTGAACTCCTCGGCATGCAGTGAGGGCTCAGGACGGAACGACAGTTTTCCGAAATACTTCTTCTCCATCTCAATGAACAGCTTCTCGTCCTCATTGCGCAACCGCTCGAGGACGTTGGGATGCACGTTGATCTTGAGCTGAAAGTCCGACTCGTCGCGATGCCGCTTCTTCAAAATCTCACCCAGCTTGCGCTGAATCTCCACGCTCATGGTGAGCGCGCTCTTCACCTTGCCCCGACCTTTGCAATACGGACAGTCCTCATAAACCGACGCATGCACACTCTCGGTGTGCCGCTGCCGGGTCATCTCCATCAGCCCCAGATCGGAGATCGGAAGGATATGGGTCTTGGCACGGTCGCGTCGGAGACCTTCCTTGACCTTCTGATACACCTGACGGCGGTCGCGCGGATGCTTCATGTCGATGAAGTCCAAGACGATCAAACCACCGATGTTCCGAAGGCGGAGCTGACGGCAGATCTCCTCCGCCGCCTCCAGATTAACCTTAAGGATGGTGGACTCCTGATCCTTGCCACCCTTATGGCGTCCCGTATTGACGTCGATAGCCACCAACGCTTCGGTTTCATCCACCACCAGATAGCCACCGCTCTTCAGGTGGACCTGACGTGAGAAGGTGTTCTCGAGCTGTTTGGTGATGCCGAACCGATCGAAAATCGGCTGCGGCTCGGTGTAAGGCTTGACCTTATCGGCCGACCGACGGCTGATTTTGTTGATCATCCCATTGATCCGGCCGAACTGGATCTGGCTGTCCACCACGATACGCTCCACGTCTTCTGTGAGGAAGTCGCGGACCGTTCGCTCGATCAGGTCAGGCTCCTGGAACACGCAGGTGGCGGAGTTCTGGCTCTTGATGCGCTCCTGGATCCCATTCCATTCCTCGAGCAAAAGGGCCAGGTCCCGAACAAAGTACCGCGCCTGCTGGCCCTCACCGGCAGTCCGAATAATCACGCCCATGCCATCGGGGATCGAGAGGCTGCGCAGGATTTTCTTCAGCCGTTGGCGCTCCTCGTTGTCCTCGATCTTGCGCGAAATGCCTGACTGATCCGAATTGGGGAGCAATACCAGGTAGCGACCCGGCAGCACGAGATTGCCCGTGATCCGAGGTCCCTTGGTGCCAATGGGTCCCTTGGTCACCTGGACAATGATGTCGCTTCCGGGAGGATAGAGACGGGGGATGTCCTTGTGAGTGATCCGAGGCTTGTCCCGCTTGCGGTTGTCGCGCTCCACCACTTCCACACCGCTGTCGAAGTTGTTCGGAACGATATCCCAGTAGTGAAGGAAGGCGTTCTTTTCGAACCCGATATCGACGAAGGCGGCCTTGAGTCCATCCTCAAGGTTGCGGACCTTGCCTTTGTAAATGCTCCCGACCAGACGCTCGGTGGTGGTGCGCTCGATCGTAAACTCGTCCAGTTTTCCTTCAATGAGCACCGCGACGCGAATCTCCAGCGATTCCGCGTTGATGATGATTTCCTTGTGAGACCGCTCCTTAGGCTTGATCAGGCGGGTCACCGCATTGAAGACCTTGGAGGCCGCCGCCTTGATGGCCGAAATGATGCCATCCGGTTTGGGATCGGGTACTGGAACTGGCACGTAGGCCTCTTCCGGCGGGGCCGGAGGCGGAGGGGTGGCTTTGCGATTGGCTCGCGGCCCGCGATGAGGATGCGCGGACTCTTCCTTTTCCTGGGCAGGTCCACCCTCAGCCGGCAAGCCCGCGGCGAGATTCTCGCTGCGCTCGATCTCCTTGGCATATCGATTCGGATCGTAGACGTGCTCAGCCTCGCCCGAGGTGCTGGCCGCGAGTTTGGCTTCGGGATTGGGCCGATCCTGCCCCTTGTTCGGATGCTTCTTCTGGCCAGGTCGGAAATGCATTCCGCCCCGTCGCCTTTTTGAGAAGTTCTTGTCACTCATGTGTCAGTAGTTTCTTCGGTAGAGATGAATATTTTGCAATACACCCGCCGCGATCAACGAGCAGAGCACTGAGGATCCGCCTGAACTGAGCAGCGGCAGTGGGACTCCCGTCACGGGCATAATGCGAATGTTCATGCCGATATTAATAAAAACCTGGCTAAACATCAGGGTCACAACCCCGACCGCCAGGAGCCGCCCCAGGCGATCGCGCGCCTGGGCTGCGGTACGAATTCCGGTAAAGAGCACAATCGAATAGAGGGAGATCACGAGGATGCTCCCCAAAAATCCCTTCTCCTCGGCAATCACAGAGAAGATGAAGTCGTTGTGCGCGACGGCTCGGGGAAGGTAACCCAGGGTGATTTGTTGCCCTTGGCCCCAACCTTTTCCGAACCAACCGCCTGAACCCACCGAAATGAGCGCCTGCTCTGCATTGTACGAATGGGCCCGTTGCTCCCGACGCAGGCGCGCTCTCTCGGCAGCAGGGGCATTGGCGGCAAAATCGATTCCAAAGTACACCAGCAGCCGCCGCCGCTGATATTCCTCCAACTTGAACTGCCATTGGGGTGGGGCGAACAGAATGTCGATCAACAGCAACACGATGAGCGTCACCCCGACGCCCACCAACCGAGCCAGCCACTTGGCCGGGGTCCCCGCCGCCCAAAGCATTCCGAAGCCGACGGGTAAGAACAACAAAGCGGAGCCAAGGTCCGGCTCCTTCAGGATCAATAGAAACGGCAGCAGCATCAGCCCGATCGCCCGCCAGAAAACCACCGGCTGCTTGAGCTCGTCAATCGGCCGACTGAGATAGCTGGCCATCATGAAGATGAACGCGATCTTGGCGAACTCCGAAGGCTGGATCTGCACCGGACCAAAATCGATCCAACGCCGAGCCCCGTAGACCTCCTTGCCCACCAGAAATACCGCCACCAAGAGCAGGATGCTGCCCCAGTAGGCGACAATCGCCCAGCGGCTCAGCAGACGGTAGTCAAAGCAGCAAATCACAGCCCCAGCCGTCAGCCCCACCAGCCCGTAAATCATGTGCCAGATCCCTGGCTGACGAAACCAGGGTCGGGAGCTGAAGATCTCGTTCGATGCGGTCGCACTGTAGATGAAGGCCGATCCAACGGCAATGAGCGCCAGCACAGCGAAGAGCTGAAGCCAGTCGACCCTCGGGCGCGATTCTTGATCAAAGTTTCCGATCATCCTTCAGGAACAGTTGAAGGTCTACTCGAACTGGCGGTCGGCGAGGCTGTCAGGTCGCGCTTGCGCAACGCTAGAAACACCTCCTTGGCGATCGGCGCACACGTGTGGCCGCCCGAAACGCCGCTCTCCACCATCACGATGACCACATAACGCGGATCCTCGTAAGGGCCAAACGCCGCAAACCAGGTGGTGTGGTCCACCACCCGACCCTGCGGGTTGGTAACTTCCGCAGTGCCGGTCTTCCCACAAACTCGGAAGCCCGGTATGCGCGCGCCCTTCCCGGTACCGTCTTCCTCGACATCCGCGCGCATCGCATCCCGGATCAACTCGAGGGTTCGCTTGGAAACATTCAACTCGTCCCGCACACGCCCGCGCTTGTAAGTCCAAGCCTCGCCGGAGAGCAGCGGATCCTGGGGAACCAGCTTATCCACCAAGCGCGGCCACAAAACCTTTCCGCCGTTGGCAATGGCGGCGGTCATCACCGCCATTTGCAGAGGGGTCACCGCTACCTGCCCTTGCCCGATGCACAGGTTCGCCGTCTCGCCGTCATGCCAGACGATAGGATCCTCGCCCGGGCGAGGCAGGATCCCGGATGTCTCTTGACCCGGCAGCGGGATCCCGGTGGTTTCCCCCAAGTGCAGTCGACGGCTAATTTCCAGAATGCGGTCCACCCCGGCGTGGATGCCATTGCTGATAAAATAGGTGTTGCTGGAGTGGATGAACGCCTTCTTGAAGTCGTACTCGCCTGCGGGTGCGGTATCCTTGATCCGACGCCGTCCTACGAAGATATGTCCCGCGCTCTGCAAGGTCTGATGCGGGTCGAGTCCCGCCTCCAGGCAAGCCATCGCAGTGATGATCTTGAAGATGGATCCCGGCGCGTAATTCTCCTGAATGCACCGGTTGATCTGGGGACGCAGCTTCGGATCGCTGAGCATTTCCCAGTCGGCCTGGCTAATCCCGGGAATGAACCGATTGGGATCAAACGAGGGGGCTGACGCCAAGGCCAGGATGTCGCCATCGCGACAATCCATGACCACCACCGCCCCGCGCGTGTAGTTCATCGAGGCTTGCAAGCCGCGCTCAGCAGCGCGCTGAACATCCAAATCAATGGTGAGAACCACGTTCGTCCCCGGCTCAGATTCCACCCAGGTGCTCTCCGACTGCCGATAGCCCAGATTGTTCACCAATACGGATTTAACCCCAGCCCGACCACACAGCGTGGAATCAAAGGCGCGCTCCACCCCGACCCTGCCCCGGAAATCCGGCAGGCGAAAATCATACTCGGCATCCTCGCCCTCGCGGGATTGGTTATCCCGACGCAAGTAGCCCAGCAAATGCGCGGCCGTGGTCGCATAGAGATAAAATCGCATCGGCTGTACATCCAGATCCAAGCCCGGGGGAATGACCGGCTGCTCCTGGAAGCGGGCGATTTGTACGGGATTGAGCTGATTGGCTAGGGTCAAGGGCAGCGCCAGTTGTCCGTTGTAATGCCGAACAAATTCGTCGTAAGTGACGGCCATCGGCTGATTGAGCACCTGGCTGAGGTTGTAAACCAAATTGCTTACCACCCGATACCGGATCATCGACTCGAAGACCACGCGCTCCTCGCGTGTCTTGGGCCGTTCCGCACGGCTGCGCTGATACTCCGCTTTAAACAGCTTCGGCAACTCCTCCAAATACAGACTCACCCGGTAGTTGGGATAGTTATCCGCCAACGCCCTTCCCTGGCGGTCAAGTATCTTGCCGCGGGCCGCGGGAATTCGAACCGTACGGTAGGCCTGTGCCCGCTGATTCTCGACAAACTTTTGGGAGGTGATGACCTGGACGTACCAGAGGCCGGCCATCAGCACGATCATGCCCACCAGCACCACCCCGGTAAGCAGCCGAAGCTGCGGGTCATCCTTTTTGAGTTGGTCAAAGACGAGCATGGCTTAGGAGCGACCTCGCTTGATCTCCCGGTTCGGCCGGGCGATGGACTCGGGCAAGGTGTCGTAGCTGAGCTTGCGAATCCACCAGCCAAAGAAAGCAAACCACAGGGGCGTCACAGCGGCACCCACCAGGGCTACGACAATCCACTGCCACAAGGCCCCCCAACCGATCATGGGCACACGCGCCGTATTGAGCAATAGCAGCAGGACCACCAGCGGCGCACCCGCGCTGGCCGCCAGTCCGATCATGAATTGCGCATACGTTTGATCGCGTAGAATCAAACCCCGGTAGCGCTCGATAATCAGCGCAATGACGAAAAGCGGAAAGATGGAGATCCCCAGCGGATTCGAGGACAGGGCATCAAAGCACAAGCCACCCAGCACGGCAACGGCGCTGCCCAAGCCCAACCCCGTTGTCAGAGCCGCATAGACCACGAGGCTCGGCAGCAGATCAGGCTGGGCGCCGATCAAGTTGCGAAAACCCACCAGAGTCGATTGGCAGAACACCGCCAGGAAGGTGGCGCAGAGAACCAGGATGCTGTTGAGGGTGTTCATGGAAAAAGAACGAAAACCTCCTCCAAGGTATTCAGCCGCGCCGCCAGACGAACACGCGCCTCAAGATGCAAGCCGAATTGCACGGTGCGGACATCGGCGATCTGCCCCACTAAAATGCCTTGGGGAAACAAATTCGCGAGCCCGCTCGTCAAGACCTGGTGCCCCGACTTGAGGGCGCTATTGCTCGAAAGATACTTGAGATCCACGATGGTGTTATCGATCGGCCCGGTGTCCGCCGGGGCGATGACCCCGCAATCGCGAGTCTCCTTGACGATGACGGGCACCCGGCAATCAGGATCTCCGAGCAGGACCACGGTCGAATGCGAATAGCCCACTTCGGATAGCCGACCCACTAAGCCGTCCGAACACACCACCGGCAGGTGGTTGGTCAAGCCATCGCGCGTGCCCAAGTTTATCCGGATCGTCCGCCACCAATTGGCCGGATCCCGGCCCACGACCTTCGCCAGCTTGAATTTCCATGGATACTGCCGGGAGAGACCCTGGGCATCGCGCAGGCGGGCATTCTCGCGGGCCACTTCTTCCCACTGCATGGCCTTCAGCCGATGCTGCTGCAGCTCCTCCTGGAGCTGTTCGATCTGACGTTGGAGTTCAGGCCGCGGAGTCAGGGCAGCCGTGCTTCGATCCGCGAGGCTTTGCGCGGAGCTGGCGATTCCGAAGAGGGGGAGAAACAGTCCGCCGAGGGCGCGTTTGAGCCTGGTCCTGGCCCGTTCCGACTGCCCGACAAGCGCCAGGCCGGCGAGAAGGATCAGCACAAACACCACGTAATGTGACCGCTTAAGCATCGTTGCACCCGATGCCCGAGCAGGCTCCAAGGCCTCTCAGGCAGGGCGAACGCTACAGCTTGCTGGAAGAGGAAGTGACGCGCTTGAGGAATTGAAGCTCCTGGAGCACCCGGCCGGTCCCTTCGGCAACGGCGCTAAGTGGATCATCCGCAATATGCACGGGCAACCCGGTCTCTTCCGAGATCAGACGGTCGATCCCACGCAGTAAGGCACCCCCGCCGGCCACCACAATCCCCCGATCAACCAAATCGGCAGATAATTCCGGTGGACAGCGTTCCAAGGTAATGCGAATGGACTCCAGAATACTTGAAAGCGGCTCTTGCAAGGCCTCGCGAATCTCCTCCGAGCGTATAGTTAACGTCTTTGGTAGCCCGGAACTCAAATCGCGACCCTTAACATCTAGCGTCAGCTCTTGTTCCATCGGAAAAGCGGATCCTACACGGATCTTGATCTCTTCCGCTGTTCGTTCGCCAATCATCAAATTGTAGGCTCTCTTCATGTGCGCCACGATCGTCTCGTCAAACTCATCCCCGCCCACCCTCAGGCTGCGGCTGAACACAATGCCGGCAAGGGAGATGATGGCAATTTCACAGGTGCCCCCGCCGATATCGACGATCATGTTGCCCGCCGGTTCATGCACCGGCAGACCACAGCCAATGGCCGAAGCCATAGGCTGTTCAATTAAGTAAACCTCGCGCGCTCCAGCATGTGTCGCCGAGTCTTTTACCGCCCGCTTTTCCACCTCGGTGATTCCAGACGGGACAGCGACCACCACGCGGGGCGCGATCAACTTTCGATGATGAACGCGTTGAATGAAATGACGGAGCATCGCTTCGGTAATCTCGAAATCTGCGATGACACCATCCTTCATGGGCCGAATGGCCACGATATTTCCCGGGGTTCGGCCCAACATCCGCTTGGCTTCCTCACCAACCGCCAGAACGTTGGTAGTGCCAGCTTGAATGGCCACGACGGAAGGCTCTCTCAGAACGATGCCTTGATCGCGTACGTAAACAAGAGAGTTCGCCGTGCCGAGGTCGATGCCAATGTCGTTGGAAAACAGGCTTTTAACTTGTGCGAACATGAATTGTGCCTAGCACATCCGCAAATTAGGGGTCCCCTCCTCTAGCGGTCAAGTTTATTGGCGTGAAAAACTGGCGATTTCCTTGCCCGCCAAGCAGAAAGGGAAGGGATACCATCCCCGAGTTCCCTGAACGATTGAATCAGAAAGCCCGAAACCAGGTTCCAAGCCGCGTTCAATCCTTGGATCCTTTTGCTCCGCTCGAAACCTCCAGGTTGGCCAGCAAAACCTTACCAAGAACGATCCAGGACCGCTTTCAACTCAACCGAGGTCAGGGGGATAGGATTCGCTTTCATACTACTAGCTACCAAGGACTTATCGATCAGGGTAACGAAGTGTTCGTGACGAACTCCGAGGTCGCGCAATCGAGGCAAGTGCAGCGCAGAGGTTAAGTGTCGCACCCAAGTCACACACGCATCAGCGGTCACATCTTCCTTACCCACCAGCAAGCGGGCGATGTAACGAAAGCGCGAAAGGCTCGTGCTATTGGGGGCTCTTAACCGCAAGGCTTGAATGTTCGTTTCCATGACCGATGCCAGGAGGGCGGAACAAACTGCCCCATGTGGAGCGCCGCACAGGCCGCCGATCGGACTTGCCAGCCCATGAACCGCGCCCAGACCGGCATTGGCCAGCGCCAAGCCGCTCTGCAGGCTCGCGAGGGCCATGTCCTCCCGGGCCGCGGCGTCGTTGGGATGGGCACACGCCTTCTCGAGGGAACGCGCCACCCGGCGAATCCCATCCAGGCAAAACCCATCCGTCAGTGGATTCGCACGACAGGACACGTACGGTTCGATGAGCTGGGTAAGCGCATCAAGCCCGGTCATCGCAGTGAGCGTGGGGGGAAGGTCATAGCTCAGCTCAGGATCCACCAAAGCCACCTGGGGCAGCAGAAACCGCCCACGCAGACTCACCTTCAGCTGGTGCTCCGTGGCCGTCAGCACGGCATTGCGTGTCACCTCCGCCCCGGTGCCCGCAGTGGTGGGAATCGCGATGCAGGGTGCCGCCGGAACCGTCAAGGGCTGGGCCCGGCCCACGACTTCCAGATAGTCCATGGGATCCCCCGGATTGGTGAGCAACACCGAAACCGCTTTGGCGGCGTCAATCGCGCTGCCGCCACCAAAACCGATCACCACGGAGGCACCAAACCTGGCCGCCCGCTCCCGAGCGAGCAAAACCTCAGCGACGGTCGGTTCTCCCGCCAGGGGAAAACGATCACATTCCAGCTGAGCAGCGCTCAACTGCTGAAGCAGACGATCACCACGCAGACCGTTCTTGCCCGTGATAACAAACGCTCGGTTACCATACTCGCGAACCAGCGCGGGCAACTCGGCGAACACACCGCTCCCGAAGAGAATTCGCGAAGAAGTGCCGAATTCAAACCGGAGCGGCTTGTCACCAACCAGCGTCGTTGGGGTAGAGGTTGCCATATTTTACCGAAGTCCGCGGCTCAGCCATCATCGAAGCCACCGTGTCACGCCAGGCAAGGTAATGAGGGGTCAGCTTATGGGCTGCCGGAGCATCCTCGTTACGATACGCCTCGACCAGAACAAAACGAGTCGGGTCGTCGAGTTGGCGAACCACATCAAACCGAGCAATCCCAGACTCCTGAAGGCTGGCCTGCGCATTCGCGACTGTCGCCTGGATGAATGCATCCAAGCATTCAGGCTTCACCCGAACGTGAACGTGAACGACGAGCATGGCGAGAGACTAACGCGCCTCCCGCTTCGGGGAGAAGCGAGAATTTCGCAGGAATGTCAGGGGGTGAGTGGAAGCGGGCGACTGAGGGGCGGGCGCTCCGCGCGACGAGGTAGGGCGAGAGTCTCCCCCTACCCTTCCATAGGATCTCGCGAAGCGCCCTGATATAGGCTCAACGCAAACGGATCAGCCGAAACCATCGGTGCTGATCCACGACCGGAATGACGACCCGTTGAAGAGTCGCGCTCTCGAGGATCTCGACTTCCACGGGAAGCCACGCGATCTCCTGGGCGGCAGGGGAGATGCCACCGGCCGCCTGAACGGAATAGGTGCCCCCGGTCTTCGGCCATTCCAACACCACTTGGTTCCCACTGCGGTGGATCGTGAGTCGGGGAAGATCCTCCACCGCAAAGTTCATGTTCCCTGCCTGACCGGTGATCACCCGCGCGGCCGGAGCGAAGGTCCATCCAGGATACACCGCCCGCACCGTGGCACCCACCGGCGCTCGGTGAAGCGTGTAGCGACCTCGCGAATCGGTGACCGCCTGATCCAAGGGGCGCCATTGAGTATCCCAAAAACCCATAAAGCTTCCCCGAATCAAAGTATCGCGGTCCTCGGAAAACAACCGCAGCAGGGCCGGACCGTCATTCTCAAAATACAAAAGCCGAAATGGGTGAAGCCCCGGTGACAACTGCACCGCTCTGCCCGTCGATTGCCGCACACCTGGGTCTTGATGGGATAGCACTTCCTCCCCATCAACCTCGAGACGGGCCCCGCCATCCGATTCCAAACGCAACGGAATGTTGCGAGTCCCAAAAAAGGGCGGAACCAAAGCCACTTCAATGGTGCCAGAGACTTCCAGGGCAAACGAGTCCACGGGGCCGCCGGGGTAGAAGGCTCCCAGGCCTGGATCGAAGTCGATCTGGGATGCGATCATCAGGTGGATCAAAGGCTGATCCAAAGGAATCTCTTCTACGGAACGCAGATCCCCGGTCCATCCACTCTCCACGCGAATCCCGGGCACGCCCACCAACCCGCCGCTCACCACTCCACCCACCGATCCCGCCCGAACCTCCGCGCGGAACGACGCAGTCGTCGAGAGGCCATCAGGATCCGTCACCACGATTCGAACCTCACTGATCCCCACCTGACCGGGCTCCGGATTCAGCACCGCGCTCCGCTTCACTCCCGCACCAGACAGCTGAATCCGCCCAACCGGAAACAGCGAGGGCACACTGGGCTCGACCGACACCACCAACTGATCCAGCGAACTCTGACTGTCGCCTATCTCAAACTCGACAAACACGGGAGAATCCACGGCCACGGCGGGGGGATCGGAAATCTGGGAAAGGGTCGGCGGCGATCGGCGGCTCGTAAAGTCGATCCCTTGCTGTGGTGGAGTGACCCTCACCTGCATGGGGGTGAATGACCAATTCTCGAATAACGCACGCACCAGCGCTCCCGGCGCAACGAGCCCCAAAGCGTAACCACCGTCGTTTCGCGTCAAGGTCGAGCCTCCTGCCACCCACCCGGCGTCTACCCACTTCGCGGATACCAAGCCGGTGAGCGAAGCCCCGGTCAGACCGAACTCCAACAAAGGCTCCGAGGTGGTGGAGAAGGATTGGATCCTCAACCGATGAATACCCCCCGACAAACCAACCCGGCGGTTCACACTCCGGGAATCATGGATTCCGTCATTGTCCAGGACGAGTCGGTTGTCCACGAACACCCGGGCCCCATCGCGGCTGGTGACGCGAAAATCCACGTCGACGAGGGGATTGAATATCGAGCCGAACGGCACCTGTATCAGCGTGTCAAACTCCACCGCAAAGTCACGGGTCGGACTTCCAGGCGGAAAGGAAACGTCGGGGGCCGGCAAGCGAATCTGAGTTCCAAAGGTTGTCAACCAAGGAGCGTTGCTGAAATTCACTTCATCCAACGATCGCGCTCCCCCCGCCCACCCCCATTGCACTTCAGCGTCCGGCTGACCAACCAGTCCATCCGTGACCCGACCTTCGACAAATCCGCCGGCGGCGGTCAGGTACTGTGCCCTGATTCGGTCGGCGGACAGGGCTGCCGGATGGACGATCCATTCGTCCAGGAGAGCGGGGGTCGTGGCGGGAACGAACTTCGAAGCTCCCAGATAGCAGCTCAGTGGGCCGTCGGGCACCAGCGAAGGCAGGTAGCCCGCGCCCGCGATTCGGCCATCGAGGTAGGCCCGCACCTGAACCTCTCCCAATTGGGGACTGTGAACGATGGCGATGTGGTGCCATCCGGATGGAGGCACCTGGAGATGCGTGTCGAAGCGAAGAACCGCATTGGCCAGCGTGTGGTTCTGGATGGTGATCTGCCCCTGCGCATCCATGGTGATTCGAAAGAGGGTGCCGAGGGCAGCGTCCGCTCCCAACAGGACCGTGCCCTGCCCCAAGGTATCCGTTTTGACCCAAGCGCTCAGGGTAAATGCCGAGGGCGGCACGAAACGGTTCACCTCCACACGACTGGTTCGGTTGGTGAGCAGCAGGGTCCTGCCGTGCCCGGCAAACGCACCCACGGCTTGGAATCCCATTTGATGATAGCTCCCGTGCCGCGAGTTCCCGGAAATGTCCAGAGCCCGGGAACAGTCTTCCGCATCGTCGAACCGATAGTAAACCATCGGGCTGTCCGCCAGGACTTCGGAGGACAGCGGCCTGACCGCATCTAGAACCACCCAGTCGGGACCATTGATTCGGCGCCCATGCCGGCCAGCCACCGACTCGACCACCCCGATCCCGGACGCCGCATCCAGATGCCAGCAAGCGAGCAGGCCTGGTGTGGCGCCGTCGAGTCGACGATGCAAATCGCTCCGAATCTCCGTTTCAGTCCGAGCGCGACTCCAGATTCGGACTTCATCCAGGTCCCCCCGGTACAGTCCAACCAGTTGCTCTCCTTGCAACGCAGCCCCCAGCACCAGATCAAAACGTCCCGGCGTGAACGGGGTCATGCCCGTCTTAAACGCCTCCTGAACCCCGTTTCGGAAGATCTTCATAAAGTTGCCGCTGCGACTGGCGACCATGGCGAAATGCTGCCATGAGCCCGCTAGCTCGACCGGCGGCCGATAGGCGAGGCGGCCTTCCGTCAGGATGTTTCCAAAGTCCCAATAGACATTACCATCGACCCATGGCGAATGGATGGTGATCCGATTGATGGAGGACTCACCATTAACCGCCAAAGCCACCTGCTCGCTCGCGGATCCAACCTTCTGCCAGAACTCGATGGTCACTTCATCCACCGGCGTCACGCTGCCGAATTCGGGGACCCGAACCGCGTCGTCCTGACCGTCGAAACGCAACACCTGTTCATGCCCCTCTTCCTCGTAAGCCGAGCGCGCCAGATCCCATTGGCCGTCTCCTTGAGGATCATGGCAGGCGATCCAGACTTGGGCACTGGGCAAGCCATGTTCAGCTCGGAACCGCAGCAGCGCCTTCTGAAGATGGACGTTCTGCAGTGCGTTCACAGGAGCCGCGAACGCATACACCCCAGTCAAAGGATCGTTCGTTCCCGGCCGGCAGGCATTCGCTCGGATGCTCGCGTTCAGCTCCGCACACACGAGTGGGCCCTCGGCCCACGAGCCCGCGCGGGTCGTGATCACCCAGTTGGTGCCCAGGGGATCGATCACCTCCGTCGGATGATTGCTCCGCCTCAGGGCACAGGCGAAGTAGTGAACCTCCTCGGACTGACGCGCTTCCCAACGGCCGGTATTCCCATTCATGATCGCCGCATTCCTGCCATGGGCCGAGCCGCCTAGGGCGTTTTCCGGTTGCCCGGGCGCCCAACTCCAAACCAAGGCCTCAATCCTCCGGTCCGGGGGATTGCAGACTTCAGGGCCAGCCCCAGGGCACTGAGCCGTGTCCTCCTGCGCGTGGAGCATGTCCAGGCTGAGCTCAGGAATGTTGAACCGAATTCGATCCGCCAGTCCCGCCGCGGTCAAGTAACCCGAGGGTTCAAACGGGTCAAAGGCGGACCTGGTTTCATACTGGCCAGGGATGTCGACGGAAAGCACCGGACCGATACGCTCCCCGGCCGCGATGGCCACCCAGTTGGTTCGGTCGGGCGCAAAGTTCAACGCCCGAAACGACCCCAGGCTGGGAGAGGGAACGCCCGTCCAGATGATATCCGACCCATGATCATAGCTCCCCTTCACCAGCACCCGCTTGCCCAGTTCCCGCAACGTCTGAGTGCTGGGCCATTGACTGTTGGGATCGATGCTCGTCAGTCCCCAAGGGGGGTTGCCGGGTCGCGCTCGGTAAACAAGATCGCCCAGATACGCCTCGAAGGGAGCAATGAACTCAGCGTGGTGGTCATTGTCCGAACGATCCTCCAGAGATATGAGGATCACTTCATTCGTGTGCGAGCGCAGCCACCGTGCGATCTCCTTGATCGCGTTGGAGAGAAACCGATCGGCGAGCCCGGCGCCGTTGTGATTGGATTCCGCATGGGAGAGTCGGAGCCGCCCCGCAAACCAATGCACATCCAGACTCACATAGCGCGACCCGAGATTCAGCTGGTCAGTCAGGGACCACTTCTGGTTCGGAGCGACGTAACCATCCGCGGTGTTGTTGAAGGCATTGTGAGTGCCGAGGCGCGAATACCAATTGAACGGTTCGAACCTTGCCAGGTGCTCCTGGTTCTGAACCGCCCAGTGGGTCCAAGTCCGAAGAAAGGCGGCCGGTTCGACTTGATGCCGCGTGTCATTGACACACACAGCGCCCGCCGGAGGGTCGGTGAAGTCGTGAATCACGTCCGCCAAACTGGTAAAGAAGGCGGCGTTCACCACGAAAAACCGCTTTAAGCTGGCGAGTGAGGCTTGGAAGTCGTCCAGGTTCACCGACACTCCTGATTGAAAATTGGGGAACTGAAAGCCGGGTCTCAGCCCCGGGATGCCGCGGATCGCCGGCGGAAACTGAACAAGGACGCGATCCACCTGCGCTAGAAAGGCATTCAAATCACGAGGTGCCGACCAGCCAGGCCGGCCAAAGTCCGGCAGCCAGTTGAAGGTGGTGGAAGGGATGCCGGGAACATTGATCTCGCAATTGGAGGGAACGATCGGGATGACGGCAGGCACCACACATCCCTGACCGGCGATGAACCACCCCGGCAATTTCGAGGGTGGAATCGCATAGCAAACTCCTTCGACAACAGTCCCCACGCACACCGAGGACAGAAAATCAGCCGCAGTCAGGTTGTTGAACCGCTGCTGAAAAGCTGGCCAATCGACGTTGATCAACTTGGCCGCTAGGGTCATATCAACCCGGTTCAAGTTCGCCCACTCGGTGGCATTGAAGCGGACCGGTGGCAGCCGCCGAAACCCCGTCGCCTGCAAACCCCGATCAGCGAACAGGTTCCCGTTCTCCCAGAAGAAGTCGGTCAAACAGCTGCAGGGGGGTTCCCCTTCGCCTCCGCAGGCCCAAAGACCTTGAGCCAGAGCTTCCCGCGGGCACAATCCGAGCAGGAGCCAGACTGAAACGATGGCCCAGAGGACGCGACTTGGGCCGAGAAATCCGCTCACCGAGACTGAGGATGGCTTCATACACCCCCCTTCTAACGGAACTAATCGCGGAGGTTTCGCGGAATCAACAAGCGTCCGGTCCGGGATGCCGGATGTGGATAAGTCCGGCAGGCTGCTAATGGCAACTGTGGCAACCCGTCAGCGCATGGCTGAGGTCGGGACTCAGATACGGAATCCCCAGACCCAATCCCCGAAGAATCAACAGCGTTCCCATCAACACCAAACAAGCCGGAACCACGCTCTGAAGCCGCAATCGAAGCCCGATGGGCAGGGAGCGGCCGGCCAAACTGATCGAAAGCATCATGGGAACTGTCCCAAGGCCGAAGAGCGCCATATAGGCCATCCCCTCCACCACACTCCCGGTCGAAACCGCTCCCCCGCAAGCCACATAGACCAACCCGCAGGGAAGAAGTCCGTTCAAGGCCCCCATTGCAGCGAGGGACAGGGGCGTGCCCTGCTTCAAAGAACGCGCGAGCGACGACTTGACCCACCCTATCCAACGTCCAACACCGATGCTCCACGGGGCTAACTGGGTAGTGAACACCGCGATAAGCATGAGAGATCCCAAACCGATGGACAGTCCCTGCTGGACTCCGGCCAGCGCCAAGGTCTTCCCCAGCACCCCCCCCAGCAAGCCCAGGCAGAGATACGTGGCGATCCGTCCCAGCTGATTTAGAATTCGACCCAGCAGAAACGCCCGTCGGGACACCGAGGAGGCTGGCAACGCCAGAGCGATGGGGCCGCACATGCCGGCGCAATGCAGGCTACCCAACAAACCAAGCAGGAATGCGGTCCAGAGTTCCATCAGGAGGTCTTGGGAGGAATCACCACCGACTCTTCATGGGAGTATGTCTCGCCGAGCAACTCCCAAGCGAGCCGGAGTTTCCACAAACCCGGTTTGAGTCCGGGCACATCCAACACCTGCCTAGCCGAGGCATCGAAGGAGAGCTCCAGCGTGCGATCCAGCTGGGCGTCGGACGGCCTATAAAGGTGAACCGTGCCCTTGGAGGCCGTGCGGGTGGCCGGAGGCAGGCTGATAATGAGCTGCTCTGGCCGCGGCGTATACTGCACAGAAAAGGTCCCGGGCAGCGCCTGGGCCCGCTGGGCGGAGTCGATTCGCTTCTGATACCTCAACTCCTCCTCGTAATAATCGTGCCGGACCAGGTCCATCGGCTGGCGTGTGGCAAACATCACGAAGGCGACGACGCACCCGATGAAGATCACAAAGAAACCAATGATGGCCCAGGGCCAAGGATTCCACGACTTCGAAACCGAATCATTCGCGCTCATAAATCAAAATTCGTTGACCCACTTATCCACTACAGCACTGTTTACCCATCCGGAAAGACGATTAGGGAGTGTTGGACCTGGGGCCTACAAACACTGTCTTAACCCGGTTGAGTAACTTCCCGTTAGCATAAACGCCCACCACCATCGGCGTGGTAGGCCCTTTCAGATTCTTTAGCTCCGTCTCGATGAGGACGGACCCCTCCGTCAGCTTCTGAGCCGGAACCGCCGTGCCCTGCCCCAGCACCCGGATCGTTCCATCGAACCCTTCCAGCCGTAATTCCACCTGAACATCATGAGAGGTCTTGTTAAACATCTTCATGGTGTAAAGGTTGCTGATTCGTCCCTCGGGGGTTTGTTGAAAGAGAGCGCCAGGGGCTCTCAACAAAGTGGTTTCCACGTCGGTGCGATTAAAAATCAACAGGCTCAAAGCGATGCCCAGTCCAAACAAAATGCCCAGATAGACCTTCATCCTGGGGGTAAACCGCAGCCGCTGACCCTTTTCAATTCCGTTCAGTGACGCGTAGCGCACCAAACCCTTGGGCAAGTCGATCTTGTCCATCACCGCATCACAGGCGTCGATGCACGCGGTACAGTTCACGCACTCCATCTGTGTGCCATTGCGAATATCGATGCCCGTCGGACAGACCGTCACGCACTGCCGGCAATCGATGCAATCCCCCGCCCCAGCAGCTTTCCGTTGATCCGGGGACTCGTCGCGCTGCCAGTGCGCGCGTTTCTCCCCGCGCTTGTAATCATATGCCACCACCATGGTGTTCTCATCCAAGAGCACCGACTGGAACCGTCCATAGGGACATATGAACGTGCAGGCCTGCTCTCGGAAGCGGGCGAAGATCCCATAAAACACGAGCGTAAACAAAACCATGAAGGTCAACCCCCGCAGGTGATTCATCGGATTGTCGGTCGTGATGAGGAAGAGCTGCTCGCTGCCCAGGATATAACTGAGGAGGGTGTTGCCGATCACAAACGAGAGTCCGAAAAAGATGGCATGCTTGAACGCTCGCTTGAAGAGTTTGCGTCCGGTCCACGGCGCATTGGCCAACGCGCGCTGCTCGTGGGCATCGCCGTCGATCGCATACTCGATCTTCCGGAAAACCATTTCCATGAGCAGTGTCTGAGGGCAGGTCCATCCGCACCACAGCCGCCCGAACGCGGAGGTGAAGACCAGGATCCCCGTGAAAAACAGCAGCATCGCAGTCGCGAAAATAATGAAATCCTGGGGCCAGAAAATCTGCCCCAGGATCACAAACTTCCGATCCAGGATATTGATCAGCAGCAACGGGTTGCCATTAATGCGAATAAACGGCCCGATGAACATGATCGCCAGCAGGAGATAGCTGACATACGTCCGAGCCTGGTAGAAACGCCCGTTGGGCTTCTTGGGATGAAGCCACTTGCGGTTGCCATCCTTATCCGCCGTCGATAAGTGATCGCGAAAGTCCCCCCAGTTGATTTCTTTGGCTGCCCCCCTGACGTCGGGGGCATCCGGTGTCGGACTGGGCGTACTCACATTTGGCATGATGGTCTTTCGCGATTCTCACTCGGCCGAGTCCTAGGCTAGGCTACTCGAACTCCACTTTGGGCCCGGTCGGGGCCTGGTTCTCGGGCGGTTTCGGATTGGGGGGCTTGGTGCCGCGGAAGGTATAGATGTAGCTGGCCACCGCATGAATCTCGGTCGGCTTCAGCACACCCTTCCAGGTCACCATGCCCTTCTCGGGAATCCCGTTCACGATCGTCTTCACGTTATCGACGAAGTTGGATCCGTGGATCCAGTAGTCGTCGCACAGGTTGGGACCGACCAACCCCTGACCCTGCGGACCATGGCAGGGCGCGCAGAGAGTGGTGTAGGTCTGCTGCCCCGTGGCGAGCAGCACGGCATCCTTCGAGGGAGTCAAACTGCCCATGGAACTTTCAAACTTCGCCAAGGCAGCGGACTTGATTTCCTCGCCGCGCTTCCATTCCTTCTCATACTCGGCGATCTGAAGGTCGCCGGCCTTCATCACATGGTAGTAACCCATGTAACCAAAGGCGAAGATGATGCAGAGGTAAAACAGCCACACCCACCAGCGAGGCAGGTTGTTGTCCAGTTCTTTAATGCCGTCGGCCTCATGGTCGAGCAACAGGGGGTCTTTGGGATCATTCATGGGAAGAGTCTCCTTTCCGGACGTTGTCAGATTCAGCGGCATTGCCCTCAAGCGGCAGGATTTCCATGCTCTTGAGCAGTGACTTCTTCAACGAGAACGCCCAAATCAAGGCGCTCGAGAAGACCAGGAAGAAGAGGCAAATCGAGATCACGCCGTAGCCGGCGATCCCTCCGATATCTCGCAATACATTTTGGATCATATGCGTTCCTTAGTTCTTGGCGGGGATGGATGCCGCGGCCGCCGGGCCGGCATCGGCGGTCTGTTTGGGCGCCGGCGTCGCAGTCTTGATGTCGGTTCCCAACCGCTGGAGATAGGCGATCATGGCAATGATCTCCCGGTCGGGTTGGGCCTGCACCATGCCGGTTTTCAGATTCTCAGCCACTTTCTTGGCCTGAGCCTCCAGATCCTCCAACGCCTTCTGCTCATAGCCTGCCGGATAAGGGACGCCGACTTTGCGAAGCGCGCTGATCCGAGATTGAATCGATGAGGTGTCCAGCTTCTGAGTCAGCAGCCACGAATACCGCGGCATGATGGACCCGGGAGAGGTCGACCTCGGATCGTCCATGTGATTGTAATGCCAGGCATCCGGATATTTGCCACCCACACGATGCAGATCCGGTCCGGTACGCTTGCTGCCCCAGAGGAAGGGGTGATCATAAACAAACTCGCCCGCCTTCGAGTATTCCCCGTATCGCTCGGTCTCCGACCGGAAGGGCCGAATCATCTGGGAATGGCAGCCAACGCAGCCTTCCCGAATGTAAAGATCCCGTCCCATCACTTCCAAGGGGGTGTAGGGCTTCACGCTGGAGATCGTCGGAACGTTTTCCTTGATCAGGAACATCGGCACCAGTTCGACCAGGCCGCCGATCAGAACGGCGATTAACGAGAGCACAGTGAACAGCACGGGCTTCGATTCAAGCCAACGGTGACCGCGCTCGGCATGAGCGCTGGCAGAAGTCAGCGGAGCCGCCTGTGCTTCCTGCTCCGGCACGAAACTGCCGCTCTTGGCGGTCTTCCACAGATTGTAGGCCATCAGCACCGCCCCCAGAAGGAACAAGGTTCCACCAATGGCGCGGAGCCGATACATCGGCATGATTTGAATGACGGTCTCGAGGAAGTTGGGATACTGCATGAACCCGTCGGCCGTGAACTGCTTCCACATCAGGCCCTGGGTGATGCCGGCCCAATACATCGGGATCGCGTAAAACATCATGCCCAACAGCCCGATCCAAAAGTGATAGTTCGCCAGCTTCACCGAGTAGAGCTTGGTATTGTAGAGCCGGGGGAACAGCCAGTAGAGCATGCTGAAGGTCAAAAACCCGTTCCATCCGAGAGCGCCGGTGTGCACATGGGCCACCGTCCAGTCGGTATAATGGGAGAGCGAGTTCACGCTCTTGATGGAAAGCATCGGCCCCTCAAGGGTCGACATGCCGTAGGCGGTGACCGCGACGACCATGAACTTCAACATCGGATCCTGCTTCACCCGATCCCATGCTCCGCGCAGGGTGAGCAACCCGTTCAACATGCCACCCCAGGAAGGAGCCACGAGCATCACCGAGAAGACCATACCGAGCGACTGCGCCCAATCCGGCAGTGCCGTGTAGAGGAGATGGTGAGGGCCGGCCCAGATGTAGAGAAAGATCAGCGCCCAGAAGTGGATGATCGACAGCCGATAGGAGAATACCGGGCGGTTGGCGGCCTTAGGCAGGAAATAATACATCAGCCCCAAGTAAGGGGTGGTGAGGAAGAAGGCCACGGCGTTGTGGGCGTACCACCACTGAACCAGCGCATCCTGAACACCCGCGTAGATGGAGTAGCTCTTGAACCAGCTCACCGGCACCTCCAGCGAGTTCGTGATGTGCAGCACGGCCACCGTCAGGGCGGTCGCAATATAGAACCAGATCGCCACATACAGATGGCGCTCTCGGCGTTTCAGGATCGTGCCGATCAGGTTGACCGTAAAGAACACCCAGACCAGGGTGATGGCGATATCGATGGGCCACTCGAGCTCTGCGTATTCCTTGCTGGTGGTGAATCCCAAAGGAAGGGTAACAGCGGCCGCGATGATAATGGCATTCCATCCCCAGAAATTCAGCCAGCTGAGAGTGTCGCTAAACATGCGAGCCTTGCACAGCCGCTGAAGCGAGTAGTAGATGCCCATAAACATGCCATTGCCGACGAAGGCAAAGATCACCGCATTGGTGTGCAGCGGCCTGAGGCGCCCAAAGGTCGTCATGGCAAAGTTGAGGTTCGCCTCCGGAAAGAACAGCTGCACGGCGATGAGGAGGCCGGCCGCCATGCCCACGATGCCCCAGATGACAGTGGCTATGGCGAAGGCGCGAACGATTCGATTGTCGTAACGGAATGTTTCTACGTTCATCGTAATGTTTTGGATTCAGGTTTCATGGAAGGAGAAGCTGGTGCGCCCGCATCGTCCGTCAGCACCCGCATCGAAGGCGTGCAGGTGTCTTCATACTGACCGGATCGGACCGCCCAAAAGAAAAAGCCAAGAAAAACCAGAGCCACCACGAGGCTCAACGGAATCAGGAGCAGAATAACACTCACGACGCCACCTCCCATTGGGAAGCCAACCCCAGCTGCGGAAGCTCGGTTTTGGCGGGCGATGCAGCCCGAAGCCAGCCGGTGCGCCGTGCCTCCCAACTCGCCAGCCCGGAGGCAAACGCGACCACGGAGATCGAGCTGAGCGGCATCAATATCGCACACACGATGGGCTCCAGCCGTCCGCTGGCCGCGATGGCGATGCCAACCACATTGTAGGCGCTGGAAAGAGCGAAACTCCACCGCACCACCCGCACCGCCGCACGGCAATACCCAAGCAGGTGCTCCAGGTCGACGACCCGACGGCTGTCCAGGATCACATCGCTCGCCGGTGAAAAGGTGCCCCGATCCTCGATCACCGCGACCCCCACATCGCTCTGCTTCAGCGCTCCGGCGTCGTTAAGTCCATCCCCCACCATCATCACGCGGCAACCGGACTGCTGCAGCTCCTCGACAAACCCGAGCTTGTTCATCGGACTCTGATTGAACAGCAGCGGAGCTTCAGTGTTGAACAGGGCCGCAAAGCGCTCCCGCTCCCGAGGTTGATCCCCGCTCAGCAAGGCGAGCCGGTACCCGAGTGCCAGCCGGCCGAGCAGTCGATCCGCCAGCGGCCGAAGAGTCGATTGCAGCAGAAACGAGCCCCGATACGCTCCGCCCAAGGCGACATGCACCACAGAGGAGAAGGCCTTCGCATCGGAAGGAATGGCGACACCCCGCGATTGCAACCATTCGGCCGACCCCAGCCATACCTTCTGGCCCCCGGTCTCTCCCTCAATGCCACAGCCCGGCACCTCGGAGAATCCGCCCACCGTGGCACCCACATCACCCGAGGCCAGTTTGGCCAAGGACGCCGCCAGCGGATGGCTCGACTGGGCCGCTACCAGACTCACGCACATCTCCTCCTGTCGGGACAGAGGAACGCCGTGGAAACGGAGGATCGACTGACCGGCCGTGGTCAGGGTGCCGGTCTTGTCGAAAACAATGGTATCCACTCCCGCCAGACGCTCGATCACCGTCGCGTTCTTCACGAAGCAGCCGCCGCTGGAAAGCCAACGCTGCACGGTGCCGAGGGTGAAGGGAGCAGCCAGCGCCAGAGCGCAAGGACAGGCGACGATGAGCACCGAAGTGAACGATTTCACGGCGCGGGCGGGATCGTGCAGCGACCAGTAAGCCGCCGCCCCGACAGCGATCGCCATCACGATCCACGTAAACCGCTTGCTGTAGCGATTGGTCAGGTTGTCCAATCCCGTGTCGGTGTCCTTTCGGAACGCCGCCTGGTCCCACAAAGAGGTAAGATAACTTTGCGAAACCGGCTTCGCGATCTCGATGCGAATCACCCCCCCCGCCTGGCGGCCACCGGCATACAAATACTCGCCGACCTGCTTGGCCACCGGATCCGCCTCGCCGGTGACGAAACTGTAGTCGACCAGAGCGTCCCCGCTCACCAGTCGAGCGTCGGCTGGAATCAGGTCTCCATGACGCAGCAGCGCCTCATCGCCCACCCGGAGATCGGAAAGCGCGATGCGCTCCTCGCCGCCCGGTGTGGCTCGGATAACTGACAACGGAAAGAAGGATCGATAATCGCGGTCAAATGCCAGCCGATGATAAGTCTTTTGCTGAAAGAGACGGCCACACAGGAGAAAGAAGAGCAGCCCGCAGAGCGAGTCGAAGTAGCCCTCGCCTCGGCCCGACGCCACCTCGTAGGTGCTTTGTCCGAAGAGGGCGAGCAGCCCGGCAGCGATAGGCACGTCGATCGTCATCACCCGCTCCCGCAGGCTCAACCAAGCGGTCCGCCAATAGTCCGCCGCACTGAAAATCACCACCGGCACCGAGAGCGCGAAACTCAGCCACCCAACCAACCGTCGGAACGCGGGCCCGCTCATGCTATCCAGGCCAAAGTAGTTCGAAATGCTGAACAGCATGATATTGCCGAAGGCAAATCCAGCTAACCCGATCTGCAAGTGCAGGCGCTTCATCGCCGGAGTCGTCTGCGGCCGATCCAGGTCGGCCAGCTTAAACTCCGGCGGATACCCAATCGAACTCAGCAGCTGCGCCACGCGGCTGAGCTGAACCTGTCGAGGATCGAACTGGATGGAGACCGTTTTGCGCTGGAAATCGACTTGGGACTTTCCCACCCCCGGCTGAAGCCGAAACAAGTTCTCCAACAGCCAAACGCAGGCGACGCAATGGATCGCCGGGGCCTGAAAGGTCACCCGAGTCAGGGCCTCGTCCGAAAAGTCCACTAATCGTTGACGGACCTCCGGAGCGTCCAAATATGCAAACTGATCTCCCCCCGGCTGCCCCTCCAAACGAGCCCCAGCTTGGGGTACCAATTGATAGAACTGCTCCAACCCATTCTCCGTGAACAGCTCGAACACCGTAAGACAGCCCGCGCAACAAAAGAACTTGTCGTCTCGGCGATATCGATCATCAGGAACCTTCGTACCACAGTGAAAGCACCGATCGGCATCAAGCAGAGGCCCTCCTGGAACCCCCAACTCTTTCGAGCCGGTGGCTTCAGAGGAACGCGCCGGGAGCTTTGCCCCGGCCTTGGCCGACGTTTCAATCACGGGGATAGAATCGACGGTTCCCTAGAACCAAGCTTCCTCCCTTTTGCCGTAAGCTAGTCGCTTCTTGTCAGCAGGTGGGTGAAAAAGGTTGAGTAACAAAACTTATACACCCAGGGCGACTTGTCTTCAGACCCCTGCTCTCAGCGACATTTCCCTTTCAAGCCCATCCACCTCAGCCGCCCCATTCTTGTTGTCAACCGAGCGGCCGAAGTGATAACCACGGTGACCAACATGATCAAACCCCAGCGTCAGCGCGGAACCTTCCTAACTCAGCTCGGCTTGGCGATCGCCTCCCTCGGAATAGCACTGGGCTTGATCCCCCACTCGCTCGGAGAAATCTCCTCAGGATCGCATCCGCTTCCTCGGGCGCGTCCCGAGTCTCAGGGCGTGGCCTCGTCGAATGTGCTCGCCTTCCTCGAAGCAGTCGAAGCCGGCAAGCTGAACCTGCACAGCCTGATGGTGGTGCGCCATGGCCGGGTGGTCGTGGAAGGATGGTGGGCACCGTATGCTCCCGAGTGGCGGCACACCCTTTACAGCCTGAGCAAGAGCTTCACCTCAACCGCGGTGGGATTGGCGGCCTCCGAAGCCAAGCTGCGCTTGGACGATCGGGTGGTTACCTTTTTTCCCGACCAACTCCCCGCTCAGGTCAGCCCAAACCTGGCGGCCATGAAGGTAAAGGACCTGCTCATGATGGGCAGTGGACACAGCGGGGACTCGCTTTTCGGCCCCGGGTTCTCCCTCACGAACCGAACCCTGGATTGGGCTAGGTCGGTGCTGTCCCGTCCTGTCGACCACCTCCCGGGAACTCACTTCGCCTACAATAACGGAGCCTCCTACCTCCTCTCCGCTATCGTCCAAAAAGCAACCGGACAAACCGTTCTCGACTACCTGACCCCCCGTCTGTTCAAGCCGTTGGGCATCGAAGGTGCCGATTGGGAGCAGAGCCCGCAGGGGATCAACAGCGGAGGCTTCGGACTGCGGGTTCGGACCGAGGATATTGCCAAACTCGGACAGCTCTACCTTCGGAAAGGCACTTGGAACGGACGCAGAATTCTGCCGGCATCGTGGGTGCAGGAAGCTACGGGGCTGCGCATTCAAAACGCCCCGTCGGATGATCCGAAAAAAGCTCAGACGAGTGATTGGGCTCAGGGCTATGGCTATCAGTTCTGGCGCTGTCGCCACAATGCCTTCCGCGGTGACGGCGCCGCCGGACAGTATTGCATCGTATTGCCAGACCAGAATGTGGTGATCGCCATCACGGCCGAAACCGGAGACATGCAGGCGGTCCTGAACACGATTTGGGAGCATCTGCTTCCGGGATTTGGACCGCGTCCGCTCGCTTCCGACCCCCGGATTCGTGCCCGCTTGGAGCAGCGATTGAAGCTGTTGATGCTGCCCCTGCCAACGGGGCAGTTTGAGTCGCCGGAAGCCACCCGCGTGGGGGACCGTGTGTATCACATGGCGGAGAATCCGTTGGGGATTCGAACCGTGGCAGTCCACTTCTCGGCCCGCGACTGCGTTGTCACCCTCCAGGATGCGCAGGGGGAACACTCTGTGCGCTCCGGCTTGGGCAGTTGGATCACGGGTCAAACCCGACTCTCCCCCGCCCGCCTTCACCTCGCTACCACCGCCAGCTTCGGGAAATCACCGATCGCCGCCAGCGCCGCCTGGAGAGACCCTCATACTCTGGTGATGGATTGGCGTTTCGTGGAGACCGCCCACTACCAGCGGGTGATCTGCCATTTTGATGGCGACAGCCTGCGCTGTGAGCTCAAACGGGGCTCGTCCCTGCTGAACCCCAGCAGCCGGGAGGAGGGCCTGGTGCTCCAGGGCTCCTCGACCGAGCCTAAAAAATGAGATGAGACTGCCGCTTTATACCACGATGATCCTGTGCCAGACTCTGGCCGTGGCGCAAACCCCGAAATCACGAGTACCCGAGCCGCCGGTAGCACCCCAGCACCGGCATGTCTCCACCTTGCATGGAGAAAAACGACTGGACCCGTACTTTTGGCTACGCGAGAAAACGAATCCCGCCGTGATCCGCTATCTCAAGGCGGAGAACCGCTACACCGAGGCCTGGATGAAGCCAACCGCCCCCCTCCAGCGCAAGCTGTTCCGCGAGATGCGCAGCCACATCAAGGAAACGGATCTTTCGGTGCCCCAGCTTCACGATGGTTACTATTATTACACGCGCACCGAGAAGGGAAAACAGTACTCCACCTACTGCCGACGCCACGGCAGCCCCGACGCCCCCGAGAAAGTCATCCTCGACTTAAACCGCCTGGCTCGAGGCAAGAAATTCATGTCGCTGGGAGCCATCAACACCAGCGATGACGGAAACCTGCTCGCCTACAGCACGGATGTCACCGGTTTCCGCGAGTACACGCTGGAGATTAAGGACCTCCGGACCGGCAAAATGCTGCCTTTTCGCCGTGAGCGGGTCAGCGATGTGGAGTGGACGGCCGACAACCGAACCTTGTTCTACACGACCGAGGACGATGCCAAGCGCTCCTATCGGCTGTATCGGCATCAGCTCGGACAGAAAGGTCCCGACGTTCTAATTTATGAGGAGAAGGACGAGCGCTTCGACCTCGGAATCCAACGTTCTCGCAGCCGCGCCTGGCTCTTCCTTACCATTGCCAGCCACACCACCAGCGAAGTCCGCTTCCTGTCCGCCGCCACCCCCGAGGGCGCCTGGAGCCTGGTGGCACCCCGCGAGCAAGATCACGAATACGACGTCGATCATCACGGAGATTACTTTTATATCCGATCCAATCAAACGGGCCGCAACTTCGCCCTTTTCCGCACCCCCGTGCGCCAGCCTGATCGAGCGCACTGGAAAGTGGTTGTCAGGCATCGCGCCCAGGTCATGCTGGAGGAGGTCGATTTTTTTGAGGACTATTACGTACTCTCGGAACTCGAGGATGCGCAGCCGCATTTGCGCATCACTGAAATCCGGAGCGGCGAGAGCCATCGGGTTCCTTTCGCCGAGCAGGCTTATTCCGCTGGACTGCTTTCCAATCCCGAGTTCCGGACCAAGACCCTGCGCTATCACTACGACTCCTTTACCACGCCCGCTGCAGTCTACGACTACGACGTCGCTCAGCGGAAGTCGGTGCTGCTCAAGCAGACTGAAGTCCCCGGAGGATTCGAGTCCGCCAACTACCAGACGGAACGGCTTACCGCAACCGCTCCCGACGGCACCCATATCCCAATCTCCTTGGTGTATCGGAAGGGTTTTCAGAAGAACGGCCGATCGCCGCTGCTGCTCACGGCGTACGGGGCCTACGGCTTTCCCAACCTGCCCCAGTTCAGCCCGGTACGGCTCAGCTTGCTCGACCGAGGCGTGGTCGTGGCCCTGGCCCACATTCGCGGCGGCGGTGATCTGGGCAAGGCGTGGCACGATGGTGGCCGGATGCAGAATAAGAAAAACACCTTCACCGACTTCATCGCCTGCGCGGAACATTTGGTTCAACGCCAATACACTTCCAGCGAGCATTTGGCCATCCAGGGGGGGAGCGCCGGCGGACTGCTCATCGGCGCCGTGCTCAACCTCCGACCCGAACTGTTCCGCACTGCGATCCTGGATGTGCCCTTCGTCGATGTGATCAACACCATGCTCGACGAATCCCTCCCCCTCACCGTGGGTGAGTTCGAAGAGTGGGGCAATCCGAAGATCGCGTCCGATTACGCCTACCTCAAAACCTACTGCCCCTACACAAACCTGAAGGCCGCCCCGTTCCCGGCCATGCTCATCAACACCAGTCTCAATGACAGCCAGGTGATGTATTGGGAGCCCGCCAAGTACACCGCGAAGCTGCGCACCCTCAACACTGGGGCGGGACCGCTGCTCCTGCGCATCAACATGGCGGCCGGCCATGGTGGCGCTTCGGGTCGCTACGACAACCTGAAGGAAAGCGCCTTCGACCAAGCCTTCCTGCTTCAGCAATGGGGAATCGCGAAATAGCCAACTAAAATCAGATCTTCCCCTGAACCCGTCACCTTTGATTAGCTCAGGGGATCGATGACTGGAGTTTCCGAACCAAAGCCGAGCTACCTGAGAGCGCTGTTAGTCCTGGGCCGGGTTTCCAACCTGCCCACGGTCTGGTCCAATTGCCTGGCCGGTTGGTGGCTGGGCCGCGGCGGAGAATACCTCACCTTGTTCCAACTCATGGTCGGAGCCTCGGCGCTGTATATCGGCGGGATGTATCTCAACGACGCCTGCGATGCCGATTTCGACCGCCAGCATCGCCAGGAGCGCCCCATCCCCCGCGGAGTGATCAGCCTCGCACAGGTATGGATTTTAGGAACCATGTGGCTGCTGCTGGGCATCGGACTTTTGGCCACCCACAGCGGCAAGTCGGCAATTCTGACACTCTTGCTCGTCGGGGCCATTCTACTGTACGACGCGGTCCATAAATTGGTGGCATTCTCACCGGTCCTTATGGCGCTATGCCGGTTCCTGCTGTTCCTACTCGCAGCTTCTTTTGGACAATTCGAAATCGACGGACTGGTGATCTGGAGCGGATTGGTGCTGGCCGGCTATATTGTCGGACTCAGCTACATCGCCCGACGGGAGAGCACCCAGGGGGTGATCGGTTTCTGGCCCCTGCTGCCCATGGCCGCACCGCTCGTGCTCGCCTACATCGTGAACGCCGGTCCGCACCGGGACAACGCCCGCCTGCTGTCGCTAGTCTTGATTCTGTGGGTGCTCAAGTCTCTCAAGCCACTCTGGCGCGCCGCTCATCGCAACATCGGCCAGGTGGTCTCGCATCTGCTGGCCGGGATCTGCCTCGTAGACCTGCTGGCGGTCGCCGACGTCCCCAGGGAGATCGGGCTGCTCTTCCTGGGCTTCTTCGGACTCTCGCTCCTGTTCCAGCGCTACATACCCGCGACCTGAGCCTCTAGCGTTGCATGGCCAACCGTTATTACCGTCCGGGCGAGGAGCGTGCCGAAAAGGTCAATGACCTATTCGCTCGCATCGCGCCCCGCTATGACCTCATCAACGACTTGCAGAGCTTCTGGATGCATCGCTGGTGGAAGCGCCGACTTATCCGGCTGGCCCATCCACGCGCCGGGGATCGAGGACTCGATCTCTGCTGCGGAACCGGAGATGTTGCCTTCGCACTCGCAGCGCAGGGTGTGAAGGTCACCGGACTCGACTTCAGCAACGCCATGCTGAACGTCGCTCGAAAACGGGCCGCCCACGCCTCGCCTAGCAGCTCCCCGCCGGAGTTCATCCAAGGGGATGCCATGGCCACCGGACTTCCTGATGCCGCGTTCGATCTCGTGACCATGAGCTATGGACTGCGAAACCTAGCCAACTGGGAGTCGGGACTGGAAGAAATGCGGCGCGTGACGAAACCTGGCGGACAGATTTTGATCCTGGATTTTGGAAAGCCGGACTTTCAGCCCTGGCGGCAGGCCTACTTCTGCTATCTGCGCTGGATCGTGCCCCGCTTTGGCCGCCTGTTCTTCGGGGATTCAGACACCCATGGCTATATCTATGAATCGCTCTTGAACTATCCCGCCCAACGCGGCGTGGAAGCCAAGATGCACCAGATGGGTTTTAAGCAAATAAGGGTCGTCAATCTGCTGGGTGGAATCATGAGCATCAACATCGGCAAACGATAGCCTCAAGCGAGGTAACGTGCCGATCGGACTTGGCTAAAGAGAAAGGGGGAATCAACCTCGAAACTCCCGCACGATGCCCTGCCAATGCCAAGGCGCCTGCTCGGGACGCCGAAGCATGCAGGCCAGGTGCAGGAGGCACCGTCCGATCCGTGAACTGGTCCACTGGTTGTTCATATGCTGTCACCTATTACTACGATTATTGGCGGCATCTATTGCACCGCCTTTCTTCCTGGCAAAACCTCCCCTCCGCGTGTTCAATCCACCCAGCTTTAAACCGCTGCACTTTCATGAATACCAATTCCGTTGAATGCGTTTTTGAGACCCAAGCCCAACTCGGCGAAGGACCTTCGTGGCTTCCCAAGCTCAAGCAACTGCTGTGGGTCGATATTGAAAAGTCGCGGGTGCATCTTTTTGATCCGGCGTCCGGCAAAAACCGGACCTTTGAGGTCGGATGTCACGTCGGGTGCGCCGTTCCCGGAGCCAACGGCAACGTCTTTGTCGCCACCGCCAAGGGTTACGGAGAGCTGAACCTCACCCATGGACAAGTGACCTGGATCACCCATCCGGAAGCCCATCTTCCCGGAAACCGGTTCAATGACGGCAAGGCCGATCCGGCCGGAAGATTCTGGGCAGGCAGCCTGCCCTATGATGAGAAATCGCCCGCCGGTGGCCTGTATGTCTTGGATGAACACCGAAAAGCCCGCCAGGTGCTGAAGGACATCTCGATCTCCAACGGCCTCACCTGGACCGACGATCAACGCACCATGTACTACATCGACACCCCGACGATGCGGGTGGATGCTTTCGACTTCGATCCCGCAACCTCGTCGATCACCAATCGCCGCACCGTCATCCGCGTTCCGGAAGGGGTGGGGTACCCCGATGGCATGACCATCGACCGCGAGGGAATGCTATGGATTGGCATGTGGGATGGCTGGGCGGTTCTGCGATGGGACCCCAAAACGGGGAAACAGATTGGAAAAATCGAGCTGCCGGTGGCGCGAGTGACCGCTTGCTGCTTTGGCGGGGAGCGCCTCGACGAGCTCTACATGACCAGCGCCAGCACGCGACTCGACGCCGCTGCCTTGGCCAAGCAGCCTCTGGCGGGTTCGCTGTTTCGCGCCAGACCCGGCGTCAGCGGATTTGCTCCCTACGAATACCGAGGCTAACCCCGGCCCACTGAAGGCAACGTGCGCTACACCTCCCCGATCATCATCCTTTTGCTCCTGGTATCGGGGTGCGCCTCGCGGCGTGGCACGTCGGAAAGCCAAGTCCTGCCGACCGCGTCTTCCTATCTGAGGGTAGGAAGCCCCCATTCCCAAGGTCGGGAGCTTCAGATCGCGATACGGCGCTTCTCCCCGCGCCAAGGACCAGGCCCGACGATCTGGCTCGTCGGCGTTTCTCACATTGGTGATCCCGCCTATTACCGAAATCTGCAGGAGCTATTGGACACGAATCGAGTGGTGCTCTACGAGGGGGTCGGAATGAAGTCGGCCCGCGACTCATCAGCGTCGCTGGCAAACGCCCACGATCCCCTGCGTCGCGAAACCCTGGAACAATCCCTACAGGGCACCCTAGCCCGATCGCTCGGGTTGGTCTTTCAGCTGACCGCCATCGACTACAACCGTCCTCACTTTCAGAACTCCGACCTCTCCCGACGAGATCTGGAGCAACTGATCGCAGGCTCAGGATCCGATGATCCACCGGCTCAGGGTTCTGGCGGGGAGGACTCTGCGGACGAAGCCGAGCAACAGTTCGCCCTATTGATGCAAGCGCTGGATGAAGGCTCCTGGCTCAATTCCATCGCCAAGCTTCTGCTGGGATTCATCGAGTCGAGCCCCCAGATGCGAGGCATCGCTCGACTGGCCATGATTGAAATGCTCGGTGGGATGGGCGGGGACCTGGAGGCGCTGGCCAAGGCCAACCCAGGGATGGAGGGTTTGCTCAAAGTCCTGGTGGAGGCCCGAAATGCTAAGGTGATGGAGGATGTCGCCCGCTTGCTGCAGCGGAAGCGGTCCCGTGCAACGATCGCCATCTTTTATGGGGCCGCACACATGAAGGATTTCGAGGCCCGTCTCTCCCGTCAGTTCAACTATGTGCCGCGCGAGGAGCAGTGGCTGACCGCCTTCGCCGTCGACTTCCAGCAGTCTGGAATTGGGACAGCAGAACAAGCGATGATTCGGTCGATGATCCAGTGGCAGCTGGAAACCCTCAAGTCGAGGGATTGAAAGGAAGCGCGGAACCGACGGACTGGCAACAAGTTCCCGGGCTCAAGTTTGCGCCCCGATGATCCGATGGAACGAAGTGGTGAAAACGAGCCTCATTCGGATCATGGTGTGCGGGACGCTCCTGCTTTCAGGTGCTTTGAACGGCTGGACCCAGGCGGCAGCGACGTCGCCAACCGGGGGCGCGGCGACCAAGGGCACCAATGCCGCCGCCAAAGCGGTGTTGAAATTCGACACTTTCAAAGTAGGGTCCAAAACCTACTCGAACGTCACGGTCATTTCGCGGACCAGCTCGGATGTGTTCGTTCGACATCCGCAGGGAATCTCCAACTTCAAGGTCGACGAACTTTCCACCGAGCTGCTGGTCAGCCTGGGTTATCTCGATGCGGCGGAGGCGGAGCAGAAAACCGCTGCTGCCAGCCCTGGCAAACTGAACGAAGTGGTTTCGCGCACTCTCAGCGCAGCGCAAGGAAACGAGGCGCTGATGGGATTTGCGAATAAAATGAAGGCCCAGATCACGGCCGAAGGCGGGGACCCGAATGCGTCAGGTCTTACCCTCGAGTCCCTGCAGGCGCTTCGCGAGCAGCTGCCTCAGTCCGCCATGGTGATCTTCTCCGTGTTCCTGGTGGCCTTCCCCATCCTCTACTTCTTCTTTTGTTATACCGCTCGACTGGTTTGCCAGAAGGCGGGTTCTGAGCCGGGGTTCCTGATCTGGCTGCCCGTGCTTTCCCTCGTCCCGCTGCTCAAGGCCGCACGCATGCAAGGCTGGATGTTCGTGCTCTTCCTGCTTCCAGTGGTGAACATCTTCATCAGCATCTATTGGTGCATCCAGATCGCCAAGGCCCGCGGCAAGGGCGGACTGACCGCACTCGGCCTCATCTTCCCGGTCACGAGCCCGTTCGCCTGGCTCTACCTCGCTTACTCTAAGTAAGACGGGCCGGTCCCCTGTAAGGAGTTCCTGCTTTAGCAGGTTCGGCGTCCCTTCCCACTCCGGTGCCACATCCGCCTGAAGGCGGAACTCCGTACCCCAAATTCCGCGCTTGTCCGCGCACCCCCCATTTGGGGAAGCTCACCGCGTGGATCCCGATGCTCCCTCACCCACTCCTCAAGACGCACGCCGCGCGCAGGCTCGGGTGGTCTTTCGAGTCTGCCTCGGCTATACCCTCGTTTCGACGGCCATCTGGTTCACACTCCTCCTCAGTGGAAAGGACGGCGGACGCTGGTTCGGCGATACCCAGGTCAGCTGGGGTAAACTCGGACAACTCGCTTTCGGCATTCTCCTGTTTTTCGGAATCTACTCGTACGCGTTCTATGGGTTGAAGTATTGGCTGCTGAAGCGGGCAGGACTCAGTCAATCGGACTTGAAAAGCGTGTTCGGGAACCGCCTCCGGGATTTCGAGCTGGAAGCACTGCTTTCCCGCCATTCGGAACGAACCCTCCGCATCATCGACATGATCGGCCGACGCGGACGCATGCTCGTCCTGGTGGTCGCCAGCTTTGGTTTTGTCTACGCGCGAATCCGCGACAACCCCTCTCCCGATTCTTTGCTTATCGGCCTTCAGTCCAGCCTGCTCGACGCCGTCGTCATGAGCTGGTGGATGGTCCTGACCTTTCACAGCAACGGCCCTCTGGGACATATGTGCTACGGGGCTCACGCGCGAGTCTTGGACGGCATCCTCGGCCGTGCAAATGTGCTGTGTATCGGGACGCTGTGGAACGCGTTTAAGTTTGTCATGATCCCGATCGGATCCCAACTCACTACCCTCTATCCACCTCGCACCTACGCCGTGCTGTACGCCTTTATTTGGCTGTCCTACGCAACCGCGGACTTCGCCGCCGAGATCTTTGGTTCGATTTGGGGCAAGCATTCCATCCGCGTCTGGGGGTTGGGGGATCTCAACCGGAAATCGTGGGTGGGTGTAGGGGCCGCGTTCGTGTGCACGTTGATCTTGAACTGGAGCCTCGTGGCGGCAAATGGACTATCCACCTCCTGGTGGGTGCTCGGAGCCCTAATAGCGCTCCTGAATCCCATCGTCGAGCTAGTGTCTCCGCGGGGCACGGACGATTTTACGATGGCCACGTCCAACGCGCTGTTCTGCCTGGGATTCGGTGCCCTGTTCAATATGCGGACGTAAGGGGGCCGTTCGTTGCTCTGAGCGGTCAGGTGATACAATCCTCCGACCCCGACAACTCCTTTGGCCGAAAGAAACGAAAAATGACGAAAGAGTATCCGAACTCAGAAAATCACCCACATTGTCTCCGTTTGCTTCTTTCGTCTCTTTTCGTTTTTTGCGGCTAGTGCAGGGGGCCCTACGCTTCCTGAGGATCGGACGCTTTCCGACTCGGGCACAGCTCAGCGAGTTCACACTCAGCACAGTCCGGGTTCCGCGCCATGCAACGGCGACGCCCATGCCAGATGAGCCGATGACTGAAGACCGTCCACTGATCCGAGGGCACTTGCTTCATGAGACTCAACTCGATCTTCTCGGGTGTTTTCTCCCGCGTAAAACCAAGCCGCTGCGACAGGCGCTGAACATGCGTATCCACCACCACACCCACGTTGATCCCAAAGGCGTTCCCTAACACCACATTCGCTGTCTTGCGTCCCACCCCTGCCAAGGCCGTCAGCGCCTCCATCGTCTGCGGCACGTCGCCGCCATGCCGCTCCAAAAGCTGCCGAGAGGCCGACTGAATGTTCTTGGCCTTATTGCGGTATAGCCCGATCCGGCGAATATCGTTCTCCAGAGCTTCCAGCGAAGCCTGAGCGTAGTCCGTGGCGGTTCGATACTTGGCAAACAGGGACTCGGTCACAATGTTCACCTGCTTGTCATTGCACTGCGCGGAGAGAATCGTGGCTACCAACAGCTCGAGGGGATTTCGATAGTTGAGCTCGCAGTAAGCGTTCGGGTAGGTCCGGGCTAGGATCGCAAGAATCCGGTTCAGGCGATCTGCCCGGTCTCGACTCGCTTCGCGCGGCATGAAGATTCCAGGCTCGGCTTAGGCCCACTCGGGCTGCTCGCTGGACTTCGGAGCCCCCACCAAAGGGGTGCCGTCGGCAGCCTCAGGATACTCAAACACCTTGCCCTCAAAATTTCGAAACACCACGCGATCCGCATTGTGCTGGAGCACATACTCCGGATTGATCGGAACCTTGCCTCCTCCTCCGGGAGCATCGATCACAAACTGGGGCACCGCATAGCCCGTCGTGTGGCCCCGCAAGCTCTGCATGATCTCCAATCCTTTGCGCACGCTGGCCCGGAGATGGGAAGATCCAGCGATCAAATCACACTGGTAGATGTAATAGGGGCGAACCCGGCACATCAGCAACTTCTGCAGATGGGCCTTCATCACCAACGGATCATCATTCACTCCCCGCAGGAGCACGGATTGGTTCCCTAAAGGAATGCCGGCATCGGCCAAACGACCCAAGGCATCGCGCACCTCCGTGGTCAATTCGCGCGGGTGGTTGGAGTGAATGCTCATGAACAGCGGATGATACTGCTTGAGCATGGAGCACAGCTCCGGGGTGATCCGCTGGGGAAGAAACAAGGGAATGCGTGTGCCTATCCGAAGAAATTCCACATGCGGAATGGCACGCAGACGGCTCAGCAGAAACTCGAGCTTCTCATCGCTGAACAACAAAGGATCTCCCCCGCTCAACAGGACATCCCGAACCGAGGGGGTTTTGGCAATGTACTCAATCTGCCGGTCGAATTCCGGATGGAAATCATAGCCCGTCGCGTTGCTCACCAATCGGGAACGCGTGCAGTAGCGGCAATAGGCGGCGCAACGGTCCGTAACCAGGAACAACACCCGGTCCGGATAACGATGCACCAATCCGGGCACCGGCGAGTGACTGTCCTCGCCGCAAGGGTCGCTCATTTCCCACGGCGCGGTGGACGTTTCCTCGAGACGAGGAATGACTTGCGACCGAATCGGACAATTTTCGTCCGCTGCATCGATTAAACTAAAAAAGTAGGGCGTAATCGCCATGGCCAGCTTGGTATTGGCCAATTGAACACCGGCAAGTTCTTCCGGGGTCAGCGTCGGCATGAGCCTCTGCAAACTCGTGAGGTTGGTGATCCGATTCTTGAGCTGCCATTGCCAGCTATTCCATTCAGCATCAGGAACATGAGACCAGAATCCACGACCGGCGGACCGGAAGGCTTTAAGCGCCTCGAACCTCGCGTTTTCGACAGCGTCCGCAGCGGGGCGGACTGACGAAGATATGTGCATTGCGGGGCGGACTATAGGACGAGTCAATGGTGTGTCAAGGCGACCTCGGCGGTCCGGCCACGCCATTCGTACCCCCGACCGGCTTATCGGAGGTAGTGGCGGGCTGCAAACTCGCGGCCAGCCGGACACGCTCCTGATCCAGCAATGTAAGTGATTGAATCACTTTGTTTTGCACGATCTTGGCATTGGGCAAAACCTCATTCCGACTCCGGGTCGTGCCGCTGGCGGCATTGCGTCGGGCGATGAAGTCTAACAGCACCGCCCGATAGTTCGCGACCAGCCCGGAAACGGGCTGTGGGCTACGCCACTGCAGGCCTTCCAGTTGAGCAATCTTGCGGTAAAGCACGGGGTCCAGCCGGTGCACTTCCCATTCCGGGATGATCTGTTGAAGAGTAGCCCGGGCGGCGTTGAGAATGCGATTCGTATTCACCTGAACATCAAGCGGTACGATGAGAATCTCATGAAGCTGTCCCAGCACATCCTCCGGAGCCATCCGACGGCTCTCATCCAAACCCAAGAAGTGCATGACCGCCACAGTCCACCATTTCTCGACATCGACCAGACGACTAAAGCGGGCTCCGAAAGCCCGTAGAAACGTCGTCTGCCAGTTGAGGTTCTGGTGCAGTCCCTGCAACAAGCCGACCAGGTTCCGCGGACCGTTTTCCATACGGAGCAACTCGGCCACGAGCAAATGGGCCGAAGCCCGGTAATGGTCTGCCTGAGCAGCATCGGGGTTCTTCAGCGGCCAGCTCAGCTGATCGAAAGACAGCGGCGGGGTGGCTTGAAACCGCTTGCGTAGTTCCAACGCAGCGACCTCCCAGCGCTGGATCTCGATCCGTCGGCTGAAGGGTTCAGCAAAGAGACTCATTATACCTCGAGCCTCGAGCAGTCCCGCCAGACCTTCACCCAACCACGGCGGCAGTTCGGACGGGACCGTTTGAGCCCCGCGATTGGCCCACTCAAACAGAATGATCTGCACCATCGAGTTGAGGAATCGCCTTCGGCTGATCAAGGCGGGCATGTCCACGAAATACACCCATCCTTCGGCTCGCGATTGAGCATCCACCATCACACGCTCCTCATCGCTCAATCGAGGGTGCAGCCGCAAATAGATCTTTCCTTTCCATTGATCGGCGGCACCCAACTCCCGCAACACCTGTTCCTTGATGCGCTCGCAGGAAACCACGGCGGTGGCCGGCTCCAGGTTCATCTGATCGCTACCTAGACTGGGCCGAATCGCGAGTGGTGTGTCGATCGGCACGCCGCGAACCACAAATTGTTGGGAAAGGCTGATTCGTGTCACCGGCTCGGCGGCGCGCAAAGAAGGAAACCCGCAGAGCAAAACGAGAAGCGCCGAGCACACGCGAGCTGCGAACCCTGCACGGAGAGCCGTCCGGAGACCGCCTGAAGGCGGAACTCCATGCGGGGAGGCCCATGGAAAGCATGAAGAAAATTCACGAGCGGAGGCCTGCTGAGAGGCGCTCACACTCGAAACATTCATCCAGAGCCCGAATCGAACCATCGTTCGCATGATCAATGAACCTGCCAGCGGATCCACCTGACACAAAACAGCCGGACCAGGCGGTCTAAACCAGCCTAGCCTCGTTCCATCCAACACACAATCTCCAGTTGAGTATTCCCAAACTCGAGCCGCCCCGCTACAACAGGGCCACGTTATGAAGCGAGCCGATGTGCTAGTGACCGATCGAGACAAGACTTTGTTTACCCCCGGGCCGTTGACGACCTCACTTTCGGTGAAGTCGGCCATGCTCCACGATGCCGGATCGTGGCATTTCGAATTCAATGCGCGAGTGAGCGCCATCCGCGAAGCGCTGCTCGCGCTGGCGGGAGTGTCCCGTGAGAGTGGATGGGAAGCGGTGCTGATGCAGGGCAGCGGAACTTTTGGCGTGGAAGCCGTGTTTCTGACCTGCGTGCCTCCCCAAGGTAAGGTCGTGGTGCTCGCCAACGGAGCCTATGGCGAAAGGGCCGCCACCATGCTGAAGCACGCCAAGATCGATCACGTCGTGCTACGGACCGGCGAAGACACCCCGCCCGATCCCGCCGCGCTCGATCAGCTTCTCGCACAAGATCCAGCCATCACCCACGTCATGGCCGTCCACTGCGAGACGACATCAGGCGTCCTGAACCGGATCCAGCCCATCGGGGAAGTGGCCCGAAAGCACCGGCGCGTCTATATCGTGGATGCCATGAGCAGTTTTGGCGCGATCCCCATCGACTTCGAGGCTTGCGGGATTGATTACCTGATCTCATCCGCCAACAAGTGCATCGAAGGTGTGCCGGGCTTCAGCTTCGTCATTTGCCGTCGTCAGCTGCTGCTCGGATGTGAAGGGTGGGCGCGCAGCCTGAGCTTGGATCTGGTGGCGCAGCTCAAAGGATTCGAGAAAAACGGCCAGTTCCGTTACACTCCCCCCACCCACAGCCTGCTGGCCTTCGAGCAGGCGCTGGTCGAACTGCACCAGGAGGGAGGCATCGCCGGCCGCGCGCTCCGATATCAGCGAAATCATGCCGTGCTCGTCGAAGGCATGAAACGTCTTGGCTTCCGCTCCTATCTGCCCGCCGAGGTCCAAAGCTATATCATCACCAGCTTCTATTTTCCCTCCGATCCCCGCTTCACGTTTGATCGCTTCTACCGCAGCCTCAGCGACAAGGGGTACATCATCTACCCGGGGAAGATCAGCCAGGCTGATCTCTTCCGCATCGGGAACATCGGGCGACTTTTCGAAGCGGACATGCGCGGCCTGTTGGGCGCGGTCGCCGAGACGGTTCGAGAACTGGAACTGAAGGTGCCCTGAGTCGTTAAGCCCCACGCGCATCGCCATGGCATTCACGACCACCACCACGACCGGAAACCACCTGCCCTGACTTTCAACCAGACCCATTACCCTAAACACTGCCCATGCCCCATCCCACGCGTCAGCCGTTTTCCGCCAATGGCATCCAATACACCCCACCAGCTCGCCCGGTGGCAGTGATCTGCTTGGACGGATCCTCCGATGAGTATCTCAACGCCGCGCTCATTCGCGATCGAATGCCAAACCTGAAAGGCATGATCCTCAGCGGCTACCGCGGGGTCGCTCGCGGGGCAATGCCATCGTTCACCAACGTGAACAACAGCTCGATCGTCACCGGAGTGCCCCCCAGCGTGCACGGGATCGGAGGAAATTTCTTTTTCGACACCTCCATCGGCCAGGAGGTCATGATGAACTCCTCCAAGTTCCTCCGCTGTGAAACGTTGTTCCCGGCCGCCGCGCAATCCGGAAGGAAGGTCGCCGTGGTGACCGCCAAGGAGAAGCTGCGCGACATCTTTGCATCCGGCCTCCTGCAGAAGGGGGGAATCGCCTTCTCCTCCGAGAAGGCGGGCCAGGCGGCGATGCCCACTCACGGCATCGAGAAGGTCGAATCACTGGTCGGGCCGACCCCGCAGATCTACAGTGGCGATGCGAGCCTCTACGTGCTGAAGGCAGGCACAGCCCTGATCGAAAAGGGGATCGCCGATTTCCTTTACCTCTCCACCACCGACTTCATGCAGCACAAATATGCGCCGGCTGCAGCGGAAGCAGTGGATTTCTACGCCGGCATCGACGCCGAGATCGGCCGCATGCTGAAGCTGGGCGCAGTGCTCGGCATCACCGCCGACCATGGGATGAATGCCAAGCAGAATGCGGACGGTTCACCCAACGTGTTCTACCTGGAGAGCGAGCTGGTTCAAAAATTTGGCCCAGGATTCCGGGTGATCTTGCCCATCACCGATCCCTACGTCGTTCACCATGGAGCACTCGGCTCGTTCGCTCAGGTCCATGTGCCGACGGCTTTGACCTCCGCCCCCGCCCTCGCCGAAGTGAGCGCCTGGCTGCTGAAGCAACGCGGGGTCTCCGAGGTTTTGGACCGCAGCACAGCCGCCCGATTGATGGAGCTTCCATCGGACCGCATGGGGGATCTGGTGGTATGCTCTGGTCGGGATGCGGTGCTGGGCCGCACTCCCGAGTATCACGATCTCAAAGCCATCGAAGGCGGCTTGCGCTCCCATGGCGGGCGATACGAGGAGATGGTGCCCTTCCTCTTCAGCGCCCCGCTGCGCCCCGCCTACGCCACCCGGGCATTGGGCGATCCCCGTAACTACCAGATCTTCGATTTCACCCTAAATGGTATCCAGTGCGACTAATTGAGAACCCGATCTATGCTGAAGCTCCCTTGCTATGTTGCCGGAAAGCCCGCCACGGCCGGCCCTGAATTGACGGTGAAAAGCCCCTACAACGGGGCTGTCGTGGGCACGGTGACCTTGGCCCTTCATGCCCAGACAGAAGAAGCGATCGCGGCCGCCCGTGCCTTCAAGGAAACCCCGTCACGCTACCAACGCTCGATGATCCTCGACAAGGCCCGGCTGCTGCTCGAGGCCCGACGCGATGAATTCGCACACCTCATCGCCAGCGAGGCGGGGCTCTGCATTCGGGAAGGTCGCTATGAAACCGGCCGTGCGTTGGACGTATTGCGCTTTGCTTCGATCGAAGCGTTGCGTGATGACGGCCAGATTTTTTCCTGCGACGTCTCACCGCAGGGGAAGGAGCGCAAAATCTTCACCCTCAGGGAACCCCTGGGCTGCGCCGTCTGCATCACGCCCTTCAACCACCCGCTGAACCAGGTGGCGCATAAGCTCGCGCCCGCCATCGCCGCGGGCACCCCGATCATCCTCAAACCGTCGGAAAAGACGCCATTGACTGCCCTGAAGTTCGCCGAACTGCTCTACGAGGCTGGGTTGCCAGGACCCATGTTGAGCGTGCTGCTGGGGTCGCGTTCGGAAGTCACAGAGCCGCTGGTTGTCGATCCCGGCGTGGAACTGGTGTCCTTCACTGGAAGTGTCGAGGTCGGCAAACGGATCGCGGCCAATGCCGGCTATAAAAAGCTGGTGCTGGAGCTCGGCGGCAACGATCCGCTGATTGTCCTGGAGGATGCCGATCTGGATCTGGCTGTGCATCTGGCCGCCGAGGGTAGCTATCGCAATTCCGGACAGCGCTGCACCGCCGTCAAGAGGCTGCTCATCCACCAGAAAATCCTGGCGGAGTTCACCGATCGCCTGGTGGCCAAAACCCGGGAATACGTCTGTGGCGATCCCTTGGACGAGGCGACTCGCGTCGGGACGGTAATCGACGAAAACTCCGCCATCTATCTCGACACAGTGGTCAAGGAAGCAGTCGCCGCCGGGGCTCGAGTGCTGATTGGGGGAGAACGCCGGGGCGCCCTCTATCCTCCCACGGTCATCAGCCAGGTCCCACGCGGTTGCCGCATGGTCGATTGCGAAAGCTTCGGCCCACTGGCGCCCATCTTGGCCATCAAGAGCCTCGACGATGCCATCGAACTCGCCAACAGCACCGCCTTCGGGCTCAGTTCGGGAGTGGTCACCCGCTCTCTCGACTCCGCACTCCAGGCGGTCAAGCGCCTCAAATGTGGCACGGTGAACATCAACGAAGTGCCGGGCTTCCGCATCGAGAGCAGCCCGTTTGGCGGAATCAAGGACAGCGGGCTCGGCATTAAGGAGGGAGTCATCGAAGCCATTAAGTGTTTTAGTTTCGTCAAAACGTTCAGCCTTCCCTGGTGATCCGCCCCGCCGCAAGATTTAGCTGTCATGAATGAAGTAAACGCCCACCCTCACGCGGAGAGGACCTATGTCTGATTCCCTAGATCCGCTGGAAGGGCTAAGGTCCGAGGGGGATCTCAACCAATCCCCGCAACGGAAGGCCTGGTCCTCGCAGCACATCGATGCCGAGACCCGAGCCTTGCTGGCGGAGGATGCGCGCTACTTTCTTCATCAGTCTCTCTCGACGCCCTGCCTGAATGTGTTGACCGGCTGCAAAGGCCCGGAATTCACCGATACTCGGGGGCGCACGCTGCTCGACTTTCATGGCAACAATGTGCACCAGGTAGGTTTCGCTCATCCCGAAGTGATCGAGGCCATCACTCACCAGCTCCAAGAACTGTCCTTCTGCCCACGACGCTACACCAACGTTCCGGCGATCGAGCTGGCCAAACGCTTAACCGAGCTCGCTCCCGGCGATCTGAAACGCGTCCTCTTTGCCCCGGCCGGCAGCCTGGCCATCGGCATGGCCATCAAGCTCGCTCGAGTTGCCACCGGACGCTACAAAACCATCTCGATGTGGGATTCGTTCCATGGAGCCTCGCTCGATGCCATCTCGGTTGGTGGCGAGGCTATGTTTCGCAAGGGGTGCGGCCCACTGCTACCCGGATGCGAGCATGTCCCGCCCCCCAACCCCAGCGAGTGCCCATTTCGTTGCGCCGGCTCGTGCAACCTCAGCTGCGCCGACTATGTGGAGTATGTCATGGAGAAAGAGGGGGATGTCGCATCCGTGATCGCGGAAACCGTGCGGTGCACTCCCTTCATCCCGCCGCTCGACTACTGGAAGCGGATCCGAGCCGCTTGCGACCGTCATGGCGCCTTGTTGATTTTGGACGAGATCCCGACCTGCCTGGGACGAACGGGACGCCTGTTCGCCGTCGAGCATTTCGATGTGGTTCCCGACATGCTGGTGCTGGGCAAGGGACTCGGAGGAGGCGTGTTCCCGCTCGCAGCGCTCCTGGCCAGGGACTCACTGAATAGCGCGATGCAAGACCGCGCGCTCGGCCACTACACCCACGAGAAGAATCCCGTGGCCTGCGCGGCGGGGTTGGCCACCCTCGACATTATTCACAAGGAAAACCTCCTCGCCCGAACGACCGAGCTGGGGGCCTACACGCTGGGACGGCTGCAAGCCATGAAGGCTCGGCACCCAGTAATCGCCGAAGTGCGAGGGCTGGGCCTCTTGATGGGCGTCGTGCTGGGTTCAAGCCACGGCTCCGATTCCCGCGCGGCAGAACTTGCTGAACGAGTCATGTATTCCTGCTTTTCCAAGGGACTCAGCTTCAAAATCACCATGGGAAACATCCTCACACTGACCCCCGCCTTGACCATCTCGAGGCAAGAAATGGACCGCGCTCTAACCATCCTGGAGGCCGCCATCACCGAAGCCGGGTCGGCGAGCTAAATCGCGACCTAAAAACAGCTAGTTCCTTCCATTGACAAGATACCCCTGGCTTTGGCTTAATCTGGCCGCTCTTCGTCCGATGGACAAGAGACGGCGGGTAGGATACCCAAGTGGCCAACGGGGGCAGACTGTAAATCTGCTGGCTTACGCCTTCACTGGTTCGAATCCAGTTCCTACCACCATCTCGCCGTACCCAGGCCGCCAGGCTTGGTAACCCCTCACTCAACCCGCCTCTCGAATGGAAAAACCCGGCACCGATTCTTTCGAATCAATGCCGGGCTGGAGATGAGTTCAAGTAGTCCTTACCGAACGCGGAAGAACTGGCGGTTCGGATTGTCGAGCGGGACTCGCGTCGGATTCGTCACGTTGCCCACGAATGTCCAAGGGCCGGTCGGCTCCGGGGCGACTTCCAAAGCCCCGCCCCCGCGCCAGCTCAGGACGGCGACGTTCCCATCCCGGACGATCGACATGACCGGACGCGGCACTGGAACCCGGGTGTTGATTTCCAGCTCGTCGATGGCGATCTGATTGCTGGAGACCCGCAAGCGGATGCCCGTCGCAGGAATCGGTGCATCGTTCTGCTTCACCGTGAACTCATGACGCAGGTGATGACGGAAGGCCGCCGAACCTGCCCCTCGATAGGTCACCCGACCGATGTTGGCCCATCCTGTGCTGGGATCTCCGGTTTCCGGGGTGTCATTGTTCGGGCTTTCAACCTGAGTGAACTGGAGCGTGTAGGCACCCGCCGCTCGATCGATGAGTGTCCCGCCGCAGCAATCACCAGCGACATCGCCATTGTCTCGTCCCCACGCGATGCTGCCAACCGCCACCGTACGGCCGAAGCTCACGCCAATGGCCGGAGCTGCATCCGCCGTGGCTGCAAAGTCGGCGATCCAGCTGTGTGCATTGCCATACATCCCGTCATTGATGTTGGGAATGAAGTGAACGCCAAAGTCGAGCTGGCTGCTTCCGAACGCGGTCGCTCCGTTGCTCGCCAACGCATCGTTGTCAGGCGCCAGGGCGGGGGTAGAGGGCGAGTTGAAATCGCCGTTATTGCCATCCCATTCGATAAAAAAACCCTCCTCTGGCTGCATCAGGAGAACATTCTCATCAGCGCTGGGGAAGGGATTGACTTCGATTTCGTCGATGGCGATCTGGTTGTTGGGCACCTTGATTCGCAAAGCCGAAAGCACCAGCGGCGATCCGCCCTGGCTGACATCGAAGCGATGACGCAGGTGCGGGTTGAACACACTGGCAAAGGCGGCCTTGTAATTCACCGTTCCGATCGTCTCCCAACCCGTGGCGGCATCGCCTGTCTCCGCCAGGTCTAGTCCCGGGTTTTCCACTCGGGTAAACTGGAGTGTGTAAAGACCGAGAGCCCGATCGTTGCAAGTGCCTCCACAGGCGGATTCAGTGGCGTCGCCGTTGTCGCGTCCCCAGGCGATGCTGCGGACGAGCCTCTGCCCAGCGAACTTGATACCGCAGAACGGATTGGCATCGGGCTTCGCCGCGAAGTCGGGAATCCAGCTGTGGCTGTTCCCATACAAGCCGTCATTCAAGTTCCGGACAAAGTGCACACCGAAGTCCAGCTCACTGCTGGCGAAGGCCACAGCACCACGAGTGGCCAAAGCTTGATTGCGAGGAGCAGAAGCCCCTGCGACCGGGTTCGCGAAATCGCCGTCGTTTCGATCCCAGCTGATTCCGAATCCCGAGGCCGGGCTGATGACCAGCAGATCCGTGACCGGAGGAGCCGTGGTGGCCGAACTCGGGTTCACCTCCAGCTCATCGATCGCGCGGTTGCCGTCCGAAACCTTGACGCGAACGCCGGTCGCCGCAATCGGCTGACCGTCTTTGGCGACTAGGAAACTATGGCGCAGCGAGGGATTGAACGCAGGAGCGACAGCGCGGCGATAGTCCACCGTACCGACCGTTTCCCATCCCGTGGACGCGTCGCCGGTCTCCAGGGTCTCCTTGTCGGGTGCCGGAATTCGGGTCACCTGAATGGTGTAAATGCCCAGGGATCGATCCGTGCAGGTGCCGCCGCATCCGCCCTCAGTGGCATCGCCGTTATCGCGTCCCCATGCCAGGGTGCTGATGAGAACCTCACGTCCCAAAGCGAGACCGACCCACGGGTCCTGGTCGTTCCCCCCCCCTACCCCGCGATCCGAGATCCAGCTGCTGCTGTTTCCATAAAACCCGTCATTGATGTTTCGGATGAAATGAATGCCGAAGTCCAACTCACTGCTGCCAATCGCCGCAGCTCCGCGCGAGGCCAGGCCATCGTGTGCCGGAGCGCGTGCGCCGGCGAGAGGACTGTTGTACTCACCGTCGTTTCCATCCCAGGCAATGCTGTAGGTCCCCTCAGGAGTCATGACCACAGCGTCGCCCAGATCCTCCTCAACGGCGATGAACGGGTTGACTTCGATTTCATCGATGGCCATGTCGCCCTTGGAAACCTTCAGGCGCAGCCCGGTCGCTGGAATGCCACCGCCGGCAGAGAGTGCCAGCCCATAGCGGTGGCGGAGCGCCGTGGTGAAAGGCTCGCCATCTGCCTTATACTCGAAAGTACCAACAGTCGCCCATCCCGTGGCCGCATCGCCCGTGTCAGCAGTGGCGGTGCCAGGATTGTTAACCCGAGTGACCTGGAGGGTGTACACACCGACCGCTCGGTCGGTCAGAGTCCCTCCGCAGCAGTCGCCCGCCACGTCGCCATTGTCGCGGCTCCAGGCCAGGCGCTTCAGCTCGATGAGCCCGCCGAAGTTGAGACCGACGTAAGGATCAGGATCGGTGGCGCCTCCAATGCCGTTCGCCGAGATCCAACTGTGCGCATTTCCATAGAGACCATCGTTCACGTTCGTGATGAAGTGCGTATTCAGCCCAAGCTCGCTGCTTCCAAAGGCCTTGGTTCCCGTCGATACGCTAGCGCGATTCTGGGGTGCCAAGGCGGGGGTCGAAGGATCGTTCAGTTTTCCGTTGTTGCCATCCCAGTCGATGCTGAACCCGGGCTGACTGGCAATGACCAGAAAGTTGCTCAGAGGCGGGATCGGATCCTCCGGCGGATTCACCTCCAGCTCATCCACACACGTCAGGCCATCGGAGACCTTGATTCGAATGGCGGAGGCATTGAACGCCGCTCCGCCTTGCGAAACCTCGAACCGGTGACGCAGATACCCGGAAAACTCCCGCGAGTCCGTTCCAGCCGCGTATTCCACAGTCCCAATGTTTGCCCAACCGGTCGCTGGGTCACCGGTTTCAGCGGTGTCGATGGCCGGCCCGGAGACCTGGGTGAACTGGAGTGTGTAGATGCCCACGTTCCGATCGCGGCACGTTCCCCCGCATGCTCCTTCAACGGCATCTCCATTGTCCCGGCCCCACGCGATGCTTTGCAACGCCACCGGCGCTGGAAAAACAACCCCGAAAAACGGGTCTGGATCGGTTCCGCCACCGGTGCCGCGATCCGAAATCCAGCTGTGCGAGTTGCCATATAAACCGTCGTTAATGTGCTGGATCAGGTGAGATCCCAACCCGAGCTCGGAGCTGCCGAGAGGTATCGAACCCCGGCCGACACTGGCCTCATTGTCGGGAGCAGAGGCTCCGGCGTCCGGACTGCTGTACCCACCGTTGTTTCCATCCCAGCTAATGGAAAAGCCGGGGGACGGAGTAAGGATCACTCGGGGGTGGGCCGCTTCGAGTTGACCGACCAGGGCCGGCATCAGGCCGGCAACTGCCAGCCCTGCGCTCCAACCGCGGAGACGGCAGGATACTGAGCTGAACGTGTGAGTATGCAGATTCATCTCTCTGACCTTTCTTGTTTTGGGTTGTTGACTGAACGATTCCAAAAAATGAACTCGAAATTACATGCACGACCAACGGCCTGTCCCGAAACTCGTGGCCAAAGCCCTTGGATACCAGAAGGCTGTTATCTCTAGGCACGCAGTGCCTTCTGGCGGCGGCATCCGCCGCTAGGGCTTCGAAACGACCAGACGGAAATACTGACTCACCCCCGGCAACCCGGCAGGAACTTCAGTGGAAATGGCGCGGTCATTCGGTTCGGAGGGGATCTGCGCGAACGCGACCCATTCTCCATCCGCGATCTGGCTCCGTCGAAACACGGTGTAGGTGCGGCCAGCCAAGGCCGAAAAACGGAGCTGGAGCGCTCCCGACTCCGACAGAACCGTCAACCGCAAGGAGCTTCCGAGGTCGCGCGGATTGGTTCCGGCGATGTATTCCTGCAGGTTGCTCAACCCGTCCGCATCCAGATCACCCGTCGCGTCAGCCACCGCTGGATTAAGCCCGTTCGCGAGCTCCCATTCATCGGGCATCCCGTCGCCATCCAGGTCGGCATCCGCTCCCGATGCGGTGCTAGTGATCACAATCTGATCCACCGCCACAATGTTCGTGCCCGCCCCCATAGCCTCCAGAACCAGGCTGTTCGCCCCCCGCGCGAGTGGCAGTGTTACCTGCCAGCGAGTCACATCCACCCAGTTCACCGCCAGCGAGTTGCTATTCCCCGCCAACCGCAACGCCCGAATGTCAATCCAAGCGGTGCCCGAAAGCGTGACCTGATTGGTCGCCACCTCAAAGGAGTTGCCCCCGTTGTTAGTGATCGCAAAGGGAACGGCCACTGGCAGCTGCCGCAGAGCTGCAGCGCGGCGACTCTGAATATAGGTCGAGGCCGCTGAATAGTTCTGGCCGACCACTGTCCCATAGTGGGCGAGCCAAGGACCGAGATATCCGGAATTGAATGCTCCCTGGCAGAGATCGTTGACATGCCAGAGATAGAGACGTCGCGTCGCCGGAAAATTAATCAGCTTCGAGATGTTGGCAGAGGTGGTTGGAAAAATGGAGGAATCCGTCGGCTGAGTGAACACGAAGTCCATGTCCCAGGGTAGAAACGATGCCATCCCGCCATCGGAAGGAGTGAAAATGCGGGCGTTGTGCGGCAGGCTCGGCGTAGAACTGAAGTAGTTGTCACCAATGCCACACAGGATGGTCAGGGCGGTGTGACGCGCCGCGCGGTCGACATCCAAGGCGGTTCCGATCTGCGCATTGAACTGAACCTGCGGCGCCCCCATTGTCTTGCACAGCCTCATGATCCCCGAGAAATCATCGGCCCGCTCGTTGAGTCGGGTGTTGAAAGGATACCGATACTGCTCCTTGTCGTCGCCGAGGTCCGCGAAATCTGTCCCAATATGCGCCTGCAGCGGCACCGGCAGCTTCAGGGATTCATAGTTGCCGTTCACCGTCGTGCTCGGCTCATAGGTAAGGTCCAGATTATAGACGGCTCCGTCCTCTCCAAACTGCTCCTCCACAAACAGGCCGTCATACGCGCCCAACTGCAGGATCGCCGGCCCGGTATGCCCGGTTCGCGGAGCGATGAAGTAGCACAAGTCCACCCGATGACACGGGAGCCCCGCCCGGTGAAACATGTGCAGGACATAGATCTCGTCCTGCTGCCGAACGTTGGGCGCCCGCCCGGAACGATCAATGCCCACATGACTATGGATACCCCGGAACAGCTGGTCGGGAGAGAACTCCACATCATAGCTCATGTAGTCATCCCCATCTCGAGCCCGACCGGCTGCGCTGCCATGGAGCCGCACACCGATGTCGTAAAACACTTCGTTCCGATTGTAGATCACTGTGCCTCGTTGCCGCTGCTGGCTCATCACATTCGTGGAGCGCAAGAGCGCGTCACGATCGGCGTCGAATTGAATCAGCCGAAACTCCCGAGCGGCAACTCGCGACGATTGATTGTCTGTCACCTGATAAAGCGCGCGCGATCGTGGTCCGTCGGCCGGCGCGAACGAGGCGACACCCAAGGCATCCTCCGCCCGCACATAAAACTGGACGACCTTGCCCGCCGCAAAACCGGGAATGGCCCCGCGCCACAATCCATCCAGACCTCGATCCATCGGAACATTGGTGTAGGTGGCCGCGGGATTGACCCGGTAGCTCAGGATGGCCGAAGCGACCTCGTCGGGATCCGAAGCTTGCACCGTAATGATCACGGGTTCGTTGGTCCGCGGGGTGAGTGGGCTATGATGGAGCTGCGAGAGGACTGGGCCTGCGTTCGGCACTCGACGCGAGTTGACTGCCCCCGGCGTTCCATGGCGCCGAGGCATCGTGAGCAGGGTTGCGCGAGCGAGGCGCTGAAAATAGGCACTGGTGTGCAACTGCGGGGAGCCAGCCAGCCACTTAGCACGATAGCTCACCTCATATTCCTGACGATCAACCAGGCGGGTGTTCCCGACGAAGGAAGACTCAATGTGATTGTGACTCGTGCGCGCCGGACCGGTGGCCGACACCTTGAGCACATGATTCGCCGGATTTCCTGGCTCGGAGATAATCTGGCTGCCGTCGTGGTTTCCCAACAACCGCCAACGAGTTGCCCCCGTCGTCACTTCGAAGTCTCCGTTCTGAATGAGCTGCTGACGGACCCCTCTGGGATCCCGTACCACGCTGATGTCGTCCATCAAACACTCCCCTGCGTCCAACATCCCGATGCGAAACTCGTTCCAATCTGAAGATCCGAAACGCTGGCCCGAGATCATGCGATAGGTCACGGTCTGCCAGTCACTGCGTTGCGTCTCGTCGCTATCCGCCCAGGCAGACCGGTGATCATTGTCCGCGTGCGGATCGATCAACTCGAGACTCGAGCCTCCACCATCACTCCAAACGCCCCCGAACACCCGCACCTCGTTGGCGAGATTGCCAAAGGCGTCCTTGATGCTCACTCGTTCCCCGGATGAAAGTCTCCCCTCAAAATCCCCCCAAATCCGCGTGGCCACTTCAGGCCACAACGTTCGGAGCGCGGCTGCCTCCCTGGCCACGACGATGTAACCCTGGGCTGGAATCGTAACGCCCGCAGGAAAGACATAGTCAATCCCGCCATCCAGGCGCCATCCCGAAAGATCCACCGGATTGGCGCCCCGATTGTGCAGCTCGATCCACTCTTCCGGGGAGGTCGAGAAAGGAACCGCCGGCGCCAGGGTCGTGCTCATTACCAACTCAGCACCGAAGACGACATCGCCTGCGGTCTCCGGCGGGTTGATCTCCAGCTCGTCGATGCACGTGCCCCCGCCAATCCCAGTCGCAGGCACGAGCAATCGGATCGCCGTCGCCTCCACCGGGTTGAACGTAAATCGATGCCGTCGCGATGGGTTCGAGAAAAGCCCGCTTCCAGCCGACTGATAGTTGAGGGTGCCGATGGTCTTCCATCCGGTTTTGGAGTCTCCCGTAGCGGTGGTGGTGGTGTCAGGTGAAGCCACCTCGGTATACTGCACCGTGTAGGTCCCGAGTGTCCGGTCTCCGAGCGTACCCTGATTGTCGCGTCCAAAGGCGATACTACTCACCGTCCGAACTCCGGCCAATCGTACGGCCGCGTAGCCCGGAGTTCCGCTGTTGCCGATCCAGCTGTTCCCATTGCCATACACTCCGTCGGTCAGGCCAACCACATTGTGGATCGGGAAGCCGGCCAGGGAATTGATCGCAAAGGGCGACGCCCCGGCCTCCCGAGCCAGATTGTTCGGAGCCGTGTTGCCCACCGGGCCCTCCTCGACGAGCCTGAGCCCGCCACCGTTGATCGTGATTCCGGTTGAGGTCGTGGCGCCGACACGCTGGTGCACCTCGACTGCCAGCACATTCTCTCCCACTCGAAGACGGCTCGCCGGGATGACCACCGGCTGGCCAAAGTCTGCGTCGAGGACGTTCTCTGAAGCGGAAGTGCTGTAAATGATGGTGCCGGCCGGGAGGTTCACACGACCCAGCTCCTCTCCATTCAGGTAGAAGACCGCTCCGTCATCGATCACCGGACGGAGGAAAACAGACTGATCGGAATCAACCTGGCTCAGCTGAAATCGGGTTCGAAAATAGTAGGTCTGCCGACCGGGAGCCAACGTAGTAGCAGCAGCCGCGGGAAGGCTCGCCGCCGCAAACTGGAAAAGACCATCGCCCGCTGGCCATAGGGAGTCGTCGTAGCTCGAACTCCGCCACCCGCTGCCCAAATCCAACCCACCATCGTGATACTTCCAAGCCGCACCGAGCGGAAGCATCACCAGATTGGAAACGATGGCAGGCGAAGCATCGATGGGTCGGTGGCGGTACATGATCTCGTTGATCACGACATCGCGCTGCAACGCGAAGCGATTGGACGCGCCAGGACTTGCTCCAACCGGAAACTGCCAATCGCCAAGACCATCCGCTGACCGTCCCCGCACCCGCGTGCGCACGGTCACCGCGTCCAGGAGCGCGCTGCCAGCGGCGCCGTAAAGGAACAGCTTCTGATTGTCCTCCGCGGAAAAACCCAGCTCGGCCTGAGTCAGCACGCGCATCTCCCCGGGGTTAATGCTGCCCGCTGACCCGACAAACCGACCTGGGGTCCCGCCGCTCCGAACAATTTCTACCCCGTCCAAGCTCACGGCGGCTTCTCCCACATTGATCAGTTCCAGCCAGAAGCCCGAACGCCGCGCGTCGCTCACCTCATTGAACCGAAGGGCGGGAGGCGGAGGAAGAAGAGGCGCGGAGGCCACTTCGATTCCAAACACAGCGTCAGAATTGCTCAGCGAGGGGGTGTTGACCTCCAGCTCGTCGACACTGGCGCCCGCAGGAACTCGAAGTCGGATGGCCGTGGCTTGAATGGGCAGCCCTGAGGTCGTGGCGAGCGCAAAGCGATGCCGCAGCGACGGGGTAAAACCGGGTTGAACGCTCAGGTGTTGAACCGTGGCCAGAGTGGTCCAGCTATTGGTGGGATTCGACCCCGTGGCGGTCAAGGTGGCGGGATCCGCCGCCAGGGTGTACTGAAGGGTGTAGTTGCCGAGCGATCCATCCGTACAGGTCCCTCCGCACTCCGACTCGGTCGTGTCGCCATTGTCCCGGCTCCAGGCGACGCTGAGCACACCGATCTGGCGCTTAAAATTGAGATACACGAAAGGTGAGGTGTCACTGCCCAGCGGGGTCCAGCTCGACCTCGCTCCATATCTGCCGTCGTTCAGGTTTCGAACCAGGTTGGTGTTGCTGCTCCCCACCGCCAAAGTCCCGGTCGTGGTCGACGCATCGTTGGCCGGAGCCGAGGCGGGGGAGGCGGCGGAGAAGTAGTCACCATCCTTGCCGTCCCAAGTCACGGTCACACCCGAGACTGGGATCACCCGCAACCCCGAGTTCGTTAGGCCGGAATTTTGGTGAACCTCAACGGCGATCTGGTTCTCCCCCTCGACCCACTGGCTGGCCGGTATCGTCAACGTTGGACCTACCGCAGGATTGCCCACCGAGCTCGCGGCCTGAGTGGCATAGGCCACCACGCCAGTTCTCATGTTGATGCGCGCGGACTCAACCCCGTTCAGATAAATCACCGCTCCATCATCCACCAAGGGACGCAGCGTCCAAACACGCGACGCCGGGTCACCCTGAATCGTAAGCGAGGTTCGGAAGTAATACGTGTTGGGACCTGCCGCCAGAACAGTGCCTCGAGGCCCGGGCACTGGAGTCTCTCCAGAAACGAAGAGTCCAGAACCCGTCTTCCAGGCCGAAGCATCAAAGTTAGGGGCACGCCAAGAATCTCCTAGGTCCACCCCCTCATCCTGATATCGCCAAGCGGCATCCCACCGGAGTTCCTGGATGGCTGGCCCAGTGAGGATTGCGCCAGCAAAGTTGGCACGTCCGGGGGTTCCTCCTAACTCGGCGCTAACTCCCCAATCACTCGATGAGTCGCTAGCCACTCGCGGATTTCGTTTCGCCAGGGATACCCCTCCCCCGTCGGGCCCTACCGGCCAGTTGCCATCCACACCATAACTGAGTGAATCCATCAGCCGACCGCTCAGATCCCGCAACTCCAAACGTTCGCCCGAATTGGAAAGCCGTCCGGTGAACGGCCCGACGACGTTCGCCCCGTCAACCTCGGCCGCCATCGTCCCCGGATCAATCGCCACAACGAGATACCCGCCGCCCCGAATCAGAGTCCCGGTCGGAAAAGTGTAGCCGATACCCTCCGTCAGCCGCCAACCCGATAAATCAACGTCCACCACGTTCTGATTGTGGAGCTCGACCCACTCCCGCTTTGGTTCCTCATCGACCGGATGATACATCACCTCATTGAAAACGACCAAACCGTTGGCGAAGCTCGAGGCGGGAACCAGAACCACAGCACAGACTAGGACACCAAGGGTACAAAGCTTCATAATTCGGGTGCGGGTGAACAACTATCCGTATATCACCCTAGGAACAGAGACACAAAACAAAACAGGCTTCAAAACCTTAAAAGGAACTGCAGTTTTCCACGCAAATCTCCCCACCGGCTGCGCAAGGTGCAGCACTGAGCGCGAATAGGAGCGCTAGGTAACCTAGAATTGCGGGGAACATTGCAAGTGAGACTAATGGGTTCCATTGAAATGGCCATCCCCCCGAATGGGGGGGGCATGTCAGGGGTCAGGTGTTGTGAGGAGGCTTCCCCCGGTGGGATTCCCGATGACCAATTCGCTGAACGTACGTTCACCAGTTTGGTCGTGGTTACCAAGGGTCAAAACATGCGCAGCGCTTCCCCCTGTGGACCGCGGTGGCCCGACACCGCTGTTCCTTCACGCTAGGACAAGCCCATCCGCTCTCCTCAGGTGCCAAGTGTCGGGGGTCAGGATCCTAACTCGCCGCTCGTACTCCCCCCTCTCATCACCTGCGAAACTTCATCGCGGCCTCAGTACGCGAACGGACATGCAGCTTGCTGTAGATGGTCTTGAGATAGCCGCGAACCGTCTCCGCACTGAGTCCTAAAGCTTCTGCGATCTCCTTGTTGGTATACCCCCGGGAGACATAGTCCAGTACGTCCGTCTCCCGTTTCGAAAGGTTCTCAGCAGGTTTGCTCGAGGCGCCCTGACGCCGAAACGACTGCACCACCTTCCGCGCAATGTAACTCGACATCGGCGCACCGCCCCGATGCACCTCCTCGATCGCATGCAGGATGTCAGCGGCCGTCGACAGCTTCAGCAGGTAGCCGGACGCGCCCATCTGCAAGGCTTGAAAAATCCGGTCGCTGTCGTCGTAAACCGTGACCATGACTACGTGCACGTCAGGCAGGAGGAGCTTGAGCTGACGCACACATTCCACTCCAGAGATGCCGGGCAGGTTGATATCCATCAGCACGACATCCGGAGCGCGGCGGGGCAGCGACTCAAGCGCCTGCTCGCCCGAGCAAAAGGTGGCCACGCACTCAAATCCCTTGGCCTCCCCCACCAGTCGCGACAGATGTTCCCGAACCTGCTCGTCGTCCTCCACAATGGCCACCCGGATGCTCATGGTAGATTGGCCTTCCCTCGTCCGGAGAGCGGCAGACAAATGTTCAGCTCCGTCCCGATCTCGGACCGGGACTGGATCTCCAAACGTCCGCCCAACCCTTCGATCCGCTTTCGAATGTTGCCCAGACCATTATGACGCCCCGCAACATCAGGGGCGGCAGAGATGCCGTGTCCGTTGTCCGCCACCGTGATGCTCAACTCACCGTCTTGCATACCCAATCGCAACCAGACTTCCGTCGCTCCCGAGTGTCGAACCACATTGTTCAACGCTTCCTTCACCGCGAGGAACAGTTGATGCCGCCCGTCGGTAGAGAGCGGATGCTCTGGAAGATCGGCCGGGATGTCGAGCCGACAGCGAATGGAAGTGGGCCGGAAAAACTCTTCAGCATATTGAGAGACGTAGTTGGCAAAATGATCCAACGAGTCGTTGCGCGGGTTGACCGCCCACACAATGGCATCCATGGCGCGGACCGCCTCCCGGGCGGTCGAGAATATCTTTCCGAGCGCCGCCGTTACCTCCGCCGGCTTGTCCTGATGCTTGAGCCCCACCTCGGTCAGGAGCGCAATCCGAGTCAGGGTGGCGCCCAGCTCGTCATGAATATCCTGAGCGATACGGGTCCGCTCCCGCTCCACCGCATGCTCCTGCTGCAGCAGACGAACCTTGCGGCGAAGCCGATGGACCGCCACGGATCGAACCAACCAGCCGCCACCGCCAAGTACCAACGTCAGGGCCAGGACACGAAACCACCAAGTCTGCCAAAAGTGGGGCTGCACCTGAAATCCCACCGACGCGCCGGCCCGGCTCCAAACTCCATCATTGTTGCAAGCCGAGACGTGAAACGCGTAACGACCGGGTGGAAGCCGGGGATAAGCGACCAAGCGTTGCGGACCTGCATCGAGCCAATCTGCCTCCAACCCTTCCAGCCGGTAACGAAACCGATTGCGTTCCGGAGCCACCAGACTCAAGGCGGTAAAGCGAAACTCCATCCGCTGCACTCCCGGCCCCACTCGAATCTCGGGTTCAGCTCCCCCTGTCGATCCGCTGACACCTCCGCCGCCCGCGGCGGGATTTCCTGATACCAAAACGCCATCGGCAGAGATCTCCTCCACGACCACGGGAGGGGGCGTCTCGTTGAGCGAGATGTGCGCCGGATCCACCATCACCAAACCCTTCACGGTGGAAAACCACAGCCTGCCGTCGCGGGTCTTGAGCCCGGCCGGATGAAACCCGCCGGTGCATTCGAGCCCTTCCATGCCCTCGGCCCGACCATAGGCGATGGGATTCAGCCGCGCAGCGGTTCCCTGGGCGACCGACTCCAACTCCTCTCGGGATACGCGAAAAATCCCCTGATTGCATCCAAACCACAGGAACCCCTGATCATCCTCCAGAATTTGGGAGATCACCTCGTCGGGAAGTCCGTGCGCTCGAGTAAACGCCGCCAGCTTCCCAGCAGCCAACCGGGCGATCCCTCCCCCGGTCCCGATCCAGAGCGCTCCTCCCGTATCCAGATAAAGGGTGCGCACGAAGTCACTCGGCAGGCCATCGCGACGCGTAAACGTTCGGTCTTGAGCATCCCCCAACCGATGCAGCCCTCCGCCGCTGGTCCCCACCCACAACGGTCCTTGCGGCTCCTGAATGAGGCTGGTCACCGGATAAGCCCCGAGAGCTGCCCCGCCAGGTCCGGCCGAGACCGTGCCGTCGCGAAACAACTTCAGCCCACCCTGCATGGTGCCCATCCACAGTCCGCCCGAGCCATCCTCAGCCAAAGCCACCACCGGCTCATCGTTTCCGGGGCGCACCACCGAATAATTCCGCACCTCCTTGCCTCGGATCTCGAAAAGCCCTCCGCCCCAGGTGCCCACCCACAACGACCCATCCGCTCCCGGCAGCAACGACCAAATGCACTCATTATCGAGCAGGTAGTTCGCATAGAAGGGTCCGAAGACCCCGTTGCGACGTGCGCTGAGGCCACCGCAGTTAGAGCCCACCCACAGCGTTCCTTCCCCATCCTCCGCCAGCGACATCACCACATTGTGAGCCAAGCCATCCCGGGTCGTGAAGGGAGTTACCTTCCGCGACTTGACCCGATTCAACCCGCCGCCGACAGTGCCGACCCACAAAGTGCCTTCCCGATCTTCGAAGAGACAGCGTACGGAATTGTCCGAAAGCCCTTCCTGAGTAGTAAGCGACGAAAATTTTCCATCGCGCAAGCGACGGAGTCCTCCATTGGCAGTCCCCACCCAGAGATCTCCATTGCGGGTCTCGCAAAGCGCCCACGTGGCCTCCAACAGCTGACCGGGCTGTTCTCGAAACACGTGTACAGTCCCGTTGCTCACCGCCCCGATATAACCATTCGCGCCCCCAAACCACAGCTGCCCCGACCGCCCCGACTCTGCGGCCAACACACTGCTGAATGCGCTAGGTTCGGAAGCCGCCGGTCGTAGCAGCGGTTCCTGATTGCGGCTCAGGAGCAACCGGCTGGAAGATACCACCCACAGGCCGTTCTCGCGATCCACCGCAACTGCCGAGATGGGCAATCCCACCTCACTCACGGCACTCGACGGAGCCTCCAACCGCCCATCCCGCCAGCGAATGAGTCCCGCCAATGTACCCACCCAAATGTGCCCCTGGCCATCCTCGGCGAGGGTCGTCACCGTATCGCTAGGCAGCCCCTCCTTGCGACCGAAGGTGCGAAAAACCCCTGCCTGCCATTGAACCAACCCACCGCCCTCGGTTCCAATCCAGAGCGCGCCGTCACGCGCTGCCAACAGTGCCAACACCCGAATGTTGGGCAAGGCGGACGCCTCTCCGAACACCTTGAACCGAATTCCATCGAACCGCACGAGGCCGTTGAGGGTACCGATCCAGAGATAGCCATCCTGGGTCTGCTGCAGTGCTGTCACGGTGTTGCCGGGCAAACCATCCGAAGTTTGCCACACGTCGATTCGATACCCGGTCGATGTCGTACCCGGTTCAGCTGACAACGAGGTGCCCATCGGAACGAATCGGTTCACCAACGACCGAGTGATCGACCCGCCACCGGAAAGCCTGGCACCGATGGTGAGGGGTTCGCGGTCGGCGGACGAGGCCACCGTGCGCCAGCGGTTCGTGTCGGTCGCCACCTGGACCTCATACTCGGTCGCCAGTCGATCCATGAAGTTCCCTTCACGATCTCTCCCCCACACCACCCGACCGATGCGGGTGATCTCCGGAAGTTCGATTTGAGCCCAAGCCCCCGCGGTTCGATCCGCGATCCAGCTCCGCCCGTTGCCAAACCGACCGTCGTTCAAGCCATCCAATTGATGAATCGCATAGCCCGAAAGCGAGCCGGAAGCACTCGCACGAGCACCATTGGCCGCGAGCGCCAGATTGCGATCACCACCTCCGGATGCATAGACTTCCAATTCGTCCAAGCAGGGTTCCCCTCGATTGGTAGCACGAACGGTGAATCGAACATATTTGGCATCCACCGGTGCAAAGTCCTCCACGTTCCGCCGTGGATGAACCGGCTCACGCAACGCGGCAGCCGCTGGCAGGACAACACCTGCCAGTGCCATCGCGAGTAGGGTGAGAACGGGACCCGGAGCCATTGGTATGAACTGAGAGTAGGGCCAGCCAACGCTGGTGTAAACACCGCGACGCGGGCGTTACATATGGAGTGCGGCAGCCCTCTGCCGCTTTGGTCCCCCCAGCGGAGCGGGGATCCCCCTCCGGGGGTGCCCGAAAAGCTGTGGAGGGCTACAGCACTCCAAACGCTTCGCGAGGCAGTCGGACTATATGGAGTGCGGCAGCCCTCTGCCGCTTTGCCCCCCCCCAGCGGAGCTGGGATCCCCCTCCGGGGGTGCCCGAAAAGCTGTAGAGGGCTACAGCACTCCAAACGCTTCGCGAGGCAGTTGGACTATATGGAGTGCGGCAGCCCTCTCTGAGCATTACCCACAAGTTCGGAGGGCTTCCTCCCTATCCCAACGGGATTGCGCCTCAAAGCCCAGGGTTGGGAGGAACGAGCTACCCTGGGGAAAACGCCATAGAATCCACAACCCCATC
>JAEUHE010000064.1 GCA_016793885.1 Verrucomicrobiales bacterium | reverse complement strand
ACATCTGCTCAGTCGACAGCCCCTCTCGGAAGCGGATACTTACCTGGTATGGATGAGTTGTTCTCACGTCCTGAATAGGGGCTCCCAGGTTCCTCAATCGCACTGCGATTCGAGTCACATGGCTTAGAAACTCGCTGGTTTCGTTTCTTGGCGACGGCGCTGAGGCGGCGCTGTCGATCCACCCTCCGTTATACAGACCAAGCTGGATACGCTCCAGCACGTCGGAGGGAAGGCTCTCCTGCAAACGTTCCTGAATGGAGCCCCCACGACCCGACGCTATGCCAACAACAACACCGGCCCGTACCAGTTTCTCGATTTGGTCCAGCACATCTATCGGCGGCGGCCCATCCTTCCTCTGTGAGCTGCAAAGAGTGCCGTCATAATCAAAGACCATTGCATTGAAGCGCTTCTTGCCCAATGCCTCGCAGAACGCCTCGCGCTCGCGAAGAATTGCTCCAGTGCCCCGCACCGAAGGCCAACGCGCCCCTAGCACTTCCGATTTTGACAGTTCGGCCCCATCTGAGTGATCCACTGGCGCTGGAACAACGGCTGGCAGATCGAGGTAGTACAGATCCCTCCCGAACTGCGGAACCTCTGGACGTCCGGGATCTTTGCCAAACACACGGGCAATCTCAGCGATGAGGTGCATCTGACCGACAATCCCTGCAATCAAGTCACGGGGAGATGAGCCGCTAAGAGACATCGGGTAAGTGGGTATGCTTGGGGGAACAAGCGCAGCCATGCGCCCCCAGAGGTCCCCAAGCGTTGGCTCGGCCAACACCAGCATTGCACATTCATCTGGCCTCTGCGCTAACCAGAGGTGTCGACCATGGGCATATGACCGAATATCGGCTAGTTGGCAATGAAGCAACGCCGCTTCGGACAACTTGGACTCAAGATCGGCGGCAATTGGGCGAAGCAGCGGCGAGAACACGACGGTCAGTGAACCACGCCGTGCCGCTTCAGCGATAAAGTCACGCGCGCCTTCCATCCACTCGGCGATCGATTGATTACCGATTAGCAGCTGGTCTAGCCGCGACGGCAATGCATCTTTGTTTTGGTCGAGCTCCCCATAGGCACGAGCAATGACCATTGCATCCAACAATAGGCTGTTGGTTGCCAAATAGCCGTCCTTCTTTTCGAGATCTAGAACATGTGCGCTGACATCCGTTAGCCCGCCTACGCACTCCATCAGCGGACTGCTGGCCCGATTAGTCAGAACATGGATCGTTCTCGCGCTATGCCTGCGGGCCCGCCGCAACGCTTCAGAGATGTCTGGATTTCCTCCTTCGGCAGAGATCAGGAATACCGGACTGGATGCCGCAAGCGTAGGATTACAGATCACCTCCAAAGGGGTGACCGGTCTGGACACACGCCCCGTATACGTCTCGTGCAAATTGCACAGCAATGACGCCACCGTATACGACCCACCGGAGCCGACGCCAATGATGCTTGATTCGCAGGCACCAGCTATCGCCGATCTCAGCGGCGCCACCTCGAGCATCAAACCATGCTGATACGTCGCCGCGAGCTCATCTAGCTCCGTGTCGTAATGGTTGCGATCCATCTCGAATACGTCAGCACGCTAGCTCGACTGACGCCATTCCCGTCAAGGCATTGGCTCGCGATTTCCCATTCGGCTTCGTCTTGCTTTTTGGCTGGACAGACTCGCTCTTAAGCTCTGACCGCAGTTCCATGAGGAGGACCCCGAGCATGTTCTTGCCTTTCCCGTTCACTTCACCCCACAGACGATTGACAGGGTTATCGGTCTTGGCGGATTCAACCAACCGCGCATCCCCCGTCGAGAGGAGCAGCTCACGGAGATCCTGATGTTGGGTGAACTTGGCGCGCAACACGCCCCGCATCCGATCGAACTTTACCTTTGACCAGTCCGGAGCAATATCCCACGTATACAGCCCGTGGGCAGCCATTGCCACCAGCGATGGACTTGGCGCACTCAAAATCCACTCGCGCACCGATTCCTTGACTGCCTTGCCCGCTTGGTATGCATGCTCGGAGGTCGGATACTCGCGCCCCTCAAACACTAGGGGGCGCCTGTATAGATTACTGAACACCCCATAGGGCTTCTCATTTGCACGATAGAAACGAATCTCAGGCAGACCTGCCTCATCGTCACGCCCTTGTACTGAAGAGGCTTTCTGGAGTTTCGCGGGTCTTTTCATTTACGGGTCTCCTTCGCGGAATCGGGCAGGGGGTACAGGCTCAACGTCTTGCAATGATTGACCA